>NZ_AKIS01000070.1:0-26190 GCF_000277005.1 Pontibacter sp. BAB1700
CTGGGAGATGCGCAGCGAGAACGGCAGCTTTGAGCCGGCACTTGGCACCAACACGGGTCTGAACTATACCCCGCAGATCAAAGACAAAACCATGTGGTACCGCCGTGTGGTAGCGGGTGGCCCTTGCGGCGAGAGCGTGAGTAACGAGATTCAAATACTGGTGCAGCCGGCAATTGAGCAGAACACCATCCAGATTGCTGGTCAGCCAGTTATTTGCGAGGGTACTTCCGCAGCCACCCTCACAGGTGCGCAGCCTACCGGCGGCAACGGCAGCTATACCTATCGTTGGTTACAGAACACAATTGGTCCGAACACGACCTTCAGTCCGGCTCCCGGCAACAACACCGGCCAGCACTATACAAGCCCAGCGACTCTTACCCAAACTACCTGGTACATCCGCGAAGTGGTGTCAGGCGAGTGTATCAGCAATTCGGATGTGGTCGAAGTGACCGTTGTAGGCCTGCCTGCAGCGCCGGCAGTGGCTCCTGTTACGGTTTGCGAGGGCAGCACCGCCACACTCACCGTGAACAGCCACACCACCAACACTTTCCGTTGGTATGCCAGCGCTTCTGCACAAAACCACCTGTCCGAAGGCTACAGCTTTGAGACGGGAGTACTGCAGGAGACCACCACCTTCTTTGTGGAGGCCGTGAACGTGAACGGCTGCGGCAGCAGCGAGCGTCGCCCTGTAACGGTGACGGTTAACAAGCGGATTGACAATAACAGCCTGACGGCTTCGAGCGCTCCTATCTGCGCCGGCCAGCGTCCGAATACACTGACAGGCACGACACCGACTGGCGGCAACGGCAACTATACCTACCAGTGGGAAGCCAGCGTGACTGGTGCTGAAGCAGGCTTCAGCCCGATAGCGGGTGCCACGGGCGCTTCCTTCCAGCCAGAGGCACTGGAGAAGACGACCTGGTTCAGAAGAGTAGTACTGTCAGGCCCGTGCGAAGCGCATATCAGCCCTGCCGTGAAAGTGGACGTACTGCCGGCGATCAGCAACAACACCATTACAGTGGAGAAGCGCACCATCTGCGCTGGCGATGTACTGCAGCAGCTACAAGGTGCAACTCCAGCCGGTGGCAACGGCAGCTATACCTACCTGTGGGAAAGCAGCCGCGATGGTCAGCACTTTGCCGCCGCAGCTGGTACCAACAACCAGCCAAACTACCAGGCCCCTGTCCCACTGACTGAGCGCATGTGGTACAGAAGAGTGGTCTACTCGTCTCCTTGCCAGCAGTCGGTGAGTGCGGTACTGGAAATTGTGGTTCAGCCGGTGATCAGCAATAACACTATCACGACACAATCCCATGCTGTGTGTGCAGGCGATATACCGGGCGAGCTGAAAGGCACAAGGCCAACGGGCGGTAACGAGCAGCCGGTATACCTGTGGGAAAGCCGCACGGAAGGCACTGAGTTTGCGACAGCCGCCGGCAACAACACCGGCATGAACTACCAGCCGGGTCAGCTGACGGAAACCACCTGGTTCCGCCGCAAAGTAGTGGCCGGTGAGTGCTTCAACACCTCAGCAGAGGTACGCATCCTAGTGAATGCGGTAATTGCAAACAACACCATCTCTGCGGATCAGGTGATCTGTACAGGCACTGCCCCTGCTAAACTGACAGGCTCACAGCCTACAGGCGGCACCGGCAGCTATACCTTCTACTGGGAAGCTGCAGGCACTGACGGGGTATTCCGCAAGGTGAACAGCAGCGCATCAGCCGACCTGACCGTAGGCATCCTGACATCGACCACCTCTTTCCGCCGCGTGGTAGAATCTGGCCCGTGCCAGCAGGTGTCGAATGTGGTGACGATCACGGTTTCGCCGGTCATCAGTAACAACACGATCGGCCTGAACCAAAGCATCTTCCGTGGCCAGACACCGGCCCCACTTTCGGGCACCAACCCGAGCGGTGGCGCCGGGGCAGGCACCTATACCTACCTGTGGGAAAGCAGCAATAGCCAACAGGGCGGCTATCAACCAGCGACAGGTATAAACAACGGCCGTCACTATACGCCTGGTGCAATGCACGAATCCACCTGGTTCCGTCGCCGTGTGTTCTCGGGTGGTTGCGAAACCACTTCTGATCCGGTGCTGATCGAAGTGCACAAAGGGGTTACGAACAACAACATTTACAGCGACCAGGTAATCTGTGCGGGCAACAAACCGGCTACACTCAGTGGCTCTGTGCCTGTAGGTGGCGACGGAGACTTCCTATACCTGTGGCTGGCCAGTACAAAAGGCGCCAAAACGGGCTTTATGACTGCTACCGGCCAGAGTACGGGCAAAGATTACAGCCCGGCTGCGCTTACGCAGTCTACCTGGTTCCGTCGTGTGGTATTATCAGGCCCAACGCCAGACACCAGTGCGGCTGTGTTCATCAGCGTACGTCCGCCGATGGCGAACAATCGCATCAGCACCAGCCAGACCATCTGCTACGGCACTGCGCCATCTCTGCTGGTGGGTACCCTGCCAACAGGCGGTAGCGGCAACTATAACTATAGCTGGGAGAGCAGCACCAGCGGCCCGGACAATGGCTACACAACCGCTGCAGGCTTAAACAATGGCAAAGACTTCCAGTCGGCTGTGCTTACCCAGTCCACCTGGTTCAGAAGAGTTGTCACGTCCGAGTCATGCGAGAGATTGGTGAGCGAAGTGATAAAAGTAACTGTGACCCCGCTGCCGGCTATGCCGGTTGCCAGTGGCCAGACCATTTGTCACAGCACCAAAACTACGCTGACAGCCACCGGCAAGGGCGGCAGACTGGAGTGGTTTAACCAGGCTAAAGGCGGCAATCCGATTCATGTCGGCGGCAGCTTCACCACACCTGTACTGACCAGCACGACCACCTACTATGTGCAGGAAGTAGCTTCGTCCTGCGCCAGCGAGCGACGTGCGGTAACCGTAACAGTGCCTGCCCCAAGCGCCAACGCAGGTATGGACCAGACCCTGATGTTGGGCAGAACGGTGCAGCTCCAGGCTAGCGGTGGAACAATCTATAGCTGGTCACCAGCGGAAGGCCTGAACAACCCTAACATCGCCAACCCTTACGCCAAACCGGAGAAAACCACGACTTATGCCGTAACTGTGACCAACGAGGCTGGCTGCGTGTCAACAGACGAGGTGACCATTACGGTGCAGCAGCTGGTGTATGTGCCGAACACCTTTACCCCGAACCATGACGGTGTGAACGATGTGTGGGAGATCCTCAACATCGAGCAGTACCCGAACTGTAAGGTGCAGGTGTTCAACCAGTGGGGCAATGTGGTATTTAGCTCACAGGGCTATAAACTGCCGTGGGACGGACGCCAGAACGGCAAGGAACTGCCAATCGCCACTTATTACTACCTCATTCAGCTTGACAACCAGGAAAAACCGCTTTCAGGAAGTGTGACAATTGTTAAATAACCGTCTATGAACAAACTTTTAGCTCTAGGATTTGTGCTTTTGCTGGCGACACAGGCCATGGCGCAGCAAAAGCCGCAGTACAGCCAGTACACTCTCAACAACTACCTGCTCAACCCGGCCATAGCAGGTATAGAGGACTATGCTGACGTGAAAATCGGCACCAGGCAACAATGGTCCGGACTGGAGGGAGCCCCGGTGTCCTACTATGCCACCTTCCATGCGCCGATCATGAAAGAGGTTGCCCCTGTTACAGCGGCGCAGCGCAACAGTTCGCCAGCCAAAGAGGCCACTACCAAAAAGCCGACATCCTACCGTCGTATCAGGCCGCACCATGGTTTGGGTGCCATGGCCATGACAACGGCTACGGGCCCACTGAAGCGCAGCAGTTTTAATGTAAGCTACGCGTACCACCAGCCGCTTTCACGCACCCTGCGTGTGGCTGCCGGTGTAGCTCCAGGCCTGATCCAGTACAGCCTGGACCCTACCGCTGTGCGTGTGATCAACCCAAATGACAGAGCCATCAACGATGGGCGGATCAACGAAATGAAATTTGACTTGAACATGGGCCTGTGGCTCTATTCTTACAACTACTATGTAGGTATAGCCGGTGCACAGCTCGTACCCAGCAAGCGCGAGCACCTGACTACTGGCACTGCCACCGACAACAGCGGCCGATTACAGAAGCACTACTTCCTGACAGGTGGTTACCGATTGGATGTGTCGCCTGACCTGGCGCTTATACCTTCGGTGATGGTAAAGATGGCCCAGCCAAGCCCGGTATCAGTAGATGCTACGCTCAAGGCATTGTACAGTGATCGTATCTGGGCAGCGGCTTCTTATCGTCATAACGAATCGGTGACGGTAATGGCAGGTATAAACATCAGCTACCTGATGGATCTGAGCTACGCATACGATGCCAGTGTATCGCCACTGGGCAGCACAAACTCCGGTAGCCATGAAGTGGTGTTAGGTCTAAAACTGCGCAATTCCGCTAAAATCATTTGTCCGCAGTGGGCCTGGTAGGTTTTTGAGTTTAGGTTTTGTGAATTTATGACGAGCAGCCTGAGGCTGCTCGTTTGCCTTTAAAAGCACAACAAAAACACGAAACTTTTATAAATTATTCTAGTATAGCTAGATAACCATCTCCATCATCTATGGCGTTTAAACAAATCCTCTCGATTCTCCTGGGTATTGTTTTCATTGTCTTTGCTGCGCTGCAATACAATGACCCGGATGCTGCCATTTGGATAGCGATTTATCTACTGGCAGCAATTTTCAGTTTCCTGGTTTCTCTTAACAGAATCAGCCAGGCTGTGCTTTTGAGTGCCTTTGCTGCCTATGCGGTAGGTGCCGTGTTCTTCTGGCCTGAAAAATGGGAAGGGCTAGCCATTGGTGGAGGAGATATCAAAAACATTGAAGAAGCGCGTGAGTTCTTAGGCTTAGCCTTGACGAGTGCCTCTATGCTGACCTTTGCTTTGCTGAACAGAAGCAAGGCTCGGCTTCACCCCAGGAAACCCGTCTATAGACAAAGAAAATGGGCAAATTGATACCTCAACTTGCCCATTTGTTATAAAATAGCTCTGCCTGACTTAGCAGGCAGAGTACTCTGCTAATCACAGGCTATACCTGCTCAGCCTTAAATCCTGCCTTTTCGACAGTGCTTTTAATATCCTGTGCATCCAGGCTGTCGGTGTTCACTTCCAGGATTTTGTCCGGATTGTCAGTATCCACTTTCCAATCCTGTACCCCTTCCAGTTTATTGAGGTGTGGCGTTACGGCTCTCACACAGCTTCCGCAGTTAATGGTCGTTTTAAACTTATAAGTCTTCATATTTAACATAATTTACAAACTGATTAAAAATACTTTTATAATTTCTTGCCACGCAGGCGCAGGCTGTTGCTTACCACCGAAACCGAGCTAAGGGCCATGGCAGCCCCGGCCAGCATTGGATTAAGCAGGAAACCTGTGAACGGGAACAACAGACCGGCAGCCACAGGTATACAGATTACGTTGTAAATAAAAGCCCAGAACAGGTTCTGCCGGATTGTGCGTACCGTCGCCCGCGACAGGTTAACGGCCGCTGCCACCTGCACAAGGTCAGAGCGCATCAACGTAATGCCGGCCACGTCCATGGCCACATCGGTACCGTGCCCCATTGCAATGCTAACATCGGCTGTGGCAAGGGCCTGCGCATCGTTAATACCGTCTCCTACCATCGCTACTACTTTGCCCTGCTCCTGCAGTTTCTTCACAAAATCAGCTTTGTCCCCGGGTAGTAGTTCGGCTTCAAAGTGTGTAATACCCACCTGTCGCGATACGGCCGCTGCTGTCTGGGCATTGTCGCCGGTGAGCATGTATACCTCCAGACCGGCCGTTTTCATACGGGCTATACCCTCGGCAGCGGCGGGTTTTATCGGATCGCTCACCGCAAACACACCTAGTGCCTTCTGTCCGTCTGCGAAGTATACGGCAGTTTTTGCATGCTCCTGCAGCTGTCGGGCGGCATCTGCCAGTTGACCTTCAATGCTTATACCTTCCTGGCGCAGCAGCTTCTCGTTACCGGCAAAGAACTTTCTCCCTCCAAAAGCCGCTTCTACTCCCATACCAGTCACGCTATTGAAGTACTCCGGCTCTAAGACTTGCATCCCCTGCTCTTTGTAATAGGTATAGATGGCCTGCGCAATCGGGTGTTCTGACTTGGCTTCGATCGAAAAGAAAAGCTGCTCCAGTCGCTCCTGCCCGTCTACGCCCTTTGCCCATACCACATCGGTTACAGCGGGTTTGCCCAGGGTGATCGTGCCGGTTTTGTCAAGCAGGATGACATTGGCCTTGTAGGCATGTTCCAGACTCTGCGCGTCTTTGATCAGGATACCGTTTTCAGCGCCCTTGCCCACTCCCACCATAATGGCGGTAGGCGTTGCCAGACCCAGCGCACAAGGGCAGGCGATCACCAGTACCGAGATCATCGACACCAGCGCCTGCGACAAATAAGCCTCACCGCCCAGCACCACCCAGGCAACAAATGTCAGTATCGCGATCAGCAGTACGACCGGTACGAAAATACCCGCGATCTTATCCACGAGTTTCTGCACCGGGGCCTTGCTTCCCTGCGCTTCCTGCACCATTTTAATGATATGGCCAGCATCGTCTCACCGCCTGTTTTACGGGCAATGAGCTGCAGACTGCCTTTCTGGTTGATCGTACCGGCAAAAAGCATGTCTCCCACTTGTTTCTGCACCGGCAAAGGCTCACCGCTCAGCATGCTCTCGTCCACATAAGAGCCGCCTGACAGCACTTCACCATCCACCGGCACCCGGTCGCCCGGCAACAACAGCACATGGTCGCCTATACGCACTTCTTCTATGCGAATTTCGGCTTCTACCCCGTCGCGCAGCACACGCACCGTTTTGGGTTGCAGGCCCATCAGTTTTTTAATAGCCTCGGAGCTCCGGCTCTTGGCGCCTTCCTCCAGGTACTTACCCATCAGGATAAAGGCTATAATCACTGCTACGGCTTCGTAGTACACGTGTGGCTCCAGACCACGGCTCAAGAAGAACTGCGGGTATACCGTGTTGAACAAGCTGAAGATGAAGGCTATACCTGTGCTCAGCGCCACAAGTGTGTCCATGTTGGCACGCAGGTGCTTGGCCTGGCCCCAGGCGTTCACGAAAAAGTGACGACCGGCCCACAGCAGAATCGGGGTGGTGAAAGCCAGCATGGCCCAGTTGCCCCAGCTGAAGGCATTGTGGAAGAACATGCCCAGCACAAATACCGGAAATGCCAGCACGCCTGCTACAATGGTTTTGGTTCGGAGTATATTTAGTGCCTTTTCCTGACGCTCCTCCAGTTCCTCCTCGGTATGCTGGTCAATCAGCAGTTCAAAGCCGATCTCCTCCAGGGTATCGCGCAGCTGATCCGGCTTCACCTGATCCGGCGCATAGGCTACCTGCACCGTCTTGCCGGCGAAGTTCACGTTGGCCTCCTGCACACCGTCTACTGTACGCAGCATACTCTCTATGCTGGAGGCACAGGAGGCGCAGGTCATACCCTCAACCGGAAAGGTATCTTTTTTATAGGCTGTTTTTGCTATTGTTTCCATGTTATCTCGATGGTTTAGCTTCCAATCAATACAAAGGTACGCCCCTTTCATGCCCTGTGTGTTACACTATCTTTTAAAAGGTTTATAGATTTTTGACGGATTGAGCTGCTGTCCTATACCTGAACTTTATCATATTTACTTGAAAACCAATTGAAAGGAACTTATTGGGGGCTGTATTTTTGTTTTTAGAGTTGCAATTGTTTAAGTTCGGGGATAAACACTGATAACAATCGGTGCAAAATCCGCGACCCAAATACTTGTGCTCCGTAATTTAGTAAGCACCTGTACCTGACCAATGTTGAAAACAAACCAGCCCACGCATCTGCATGCAGCTTCGCGCACGACCTATCTTGTGCTGTTTGTATTCGCGGGCTTATTGATCACCCTGCTCATTCTGATCTCCAACACTTTTTTTCAGGCCCGCCAGGTTCAGCTCAGCCATGATGCTTATATAGTACTGGCCTTACAGGAGCTTGAACTGATCGACGACCTGCAGACCAATGATGATGCCGTACACCAGGCAGTACTACTGCACCTGACTTCAAACAGCCCTTCTGAGAAGGACAAATACGAACAGGACATTCAGGCGGCCCAGGCACAGAGTGCCGACATCATCACACAGTTGAAGGCCATGATGCAGGATGAGCAGCGCCAACAGATTCTTATCAATTTCGAAAATGAGACGGCTGCGCACGATACCCTGGTCAAGCACTTGCTGCAACTTAGCCGCAGTAGCAACATAGCAGAAGCCCTGGCCTATAACCGCATGGTGATCACCCCTGAATACCGGCATCACCAGAATTACCTCAAGGATTTAAGTGAAAGTATACGCCAGGCTACCCGCGAAAGCAGCCAGCAGGCATCTCATTCTATCTCGTCGTTTGTACAAAGTCACCGGCTTGTACTTGCCATTATCATACTGATAAGCATTGCCGCCGCTCTTCTGCTCCGCAATGTCATTCAACGGCTGCGTTCTGATAACAAATTGCTCAACGCCGAAATGCAGAAACGTCAGGAGCTGCAGGAAGCGCTGTCCGAGAGCCAGCTGAAGTATAAGATGCTCTTCGACATGAACCCTATCCCCATGTGGGTGTATGACCGGCTCACGATGCAGTTCCTGGACGTAAACAAGGCCGCCCTCCGTGAGTATGGTTACAGCAGAGAGGAGTTCCTGGCGCTGAATATATTCGACGTAAGGCCGCAGCATGACGTGCCGCTTCTTAAGTTCAGGCTGGACCAGGTAGACGAGCTGGAGTCGCAGCAAAGCAGGGTGCGCCATAAACGCAGCGATGGCAGTGAGTTTGAGGTCGAGGCGATTTCTCATGCGCTGCCGCGCATTGGGGAAAGCATGCCGCGCCTGGTTGTCGCTATAAACGTGGATGAGCGCCTGGAAATGATCGAAAAACTGCAGGTAAACGATAAACAGCTGCGAGAGATCAGCTCCAGTATACCGGGCGCTGTTTTTCAGCTGGAGATGAAGAGCCTGTCCCATTACGCCTTTACATTTGTCAGTGACGGCATCCACGACCTTTTCCATATAAGTCCTGAGGAGGTGTATGGCAACATTACGGCGCTATACCGGCACATCGAGCCTGATGATGTGCCCCAGGTTCTGAGTGCCATCACTGATTCTTATCGCAGTCTGTCTCCCCTGGTGGTGATTTTCCGGATCAGGCAGCCGCAGGACAGCCAATGGAAATGGGTGCAGACCCACGGCCTGCCTACCTGGCGAGAGGCTGGTCACGTGATCTGGAACGGCACCATGATCGATATTACAGAACAGGTCATAGCACAGGAAAAACTGATGGCGAGTGAGGCAAACCTGAGGGCACTGCTTGACAGCTCACCACAGGCGATCTACCTGCTCGATAAATCAATGCGTGTGATGATGTGCAATGCGGTGGCAAAGAAAGATGTGCACAACATGCTGATGAAAGAGCTAAAAACAGGGATGAACTTCCTGGATTTGGTTGGCGAAGAAAAAAGGCAGGCAGTTTCGGGAACAGCATGCACGTGCTATGAAAGGTGAGATCATCCAGTATGAAGATGGCCATGGCGATTTCTGGCATGAAATAGCATTTCGTCCAGTGCTTGGACCGGATAACCGTGTGCTGGCCGTTGCCTGAGTGTGCTCAATATCTCAGATCGCAAACTGGCGCTGGAGACTATCAGGCGCAACGAGGAGCAACTGGCCCGGGCTCAGCAACTGGCCATGCTGGGCAACTGGGAGCTCGATGTGGAGCGTGACCAGCTGACCTGGTCTGACAGTGTGTATGCTATTTATGGCGTTAACAAGATGTCCTTTATTCCATCCCGATTCAACTTCATCCATTTTGTGCCAGAGGAGGAACATGAGCTCATATGGGGGGCGATAAAGGAAGCTTCTGAAAATAACAGGATCCTATCGGTGGAGCACACCATTGTTCGGCCTGATGGTCAGAGGCGTACGGTCTTTGAAATTGGAGAACCGAAATATAATGCGCAGGGCAAACTAGTCCGTTTCCATGGCTCGGTGCAGGACATCACTGACCGCAAACGGGTTGAGCAGGAAGCCCTGAAGGCGAAAAACCTGCTGCAATCAACCCTGGAAAACATACCGGAAATGATATTCTCTGCTGACACTGCCCTAAAGATGCTCTATGTGAGTCCGCAGTGCCTCGAACTGACGGGTTATACAGAAGAAGAGTTTACAGCACAGGCTGAACTCTGGTGCAACAGAATACACCCGGAAGACAGAGCCTACATAGAGCAGCATATTCTGCCTGAACTCAAAAAGGGCGAGCGCCAGCATTACGAAGTACGCATCATAACAAAAGACAACCAGTGTAAATGGCTGATGCTGCGTATTTCACCCAGAAATGATGAAAACGGACACGTCTACCGTCTCGACGGCTCTGCTTCTGACATGACATCTTACAAGGAGGCTCAGCAAAAGCGGGACGAGTTGACTGACCAACTGCTGAAGCAAAATCAGAATCTGCAGCAGTTCGCTTACATTGTATCACATAACCTGAGAGCTCCAATTGCTAACATTCTCGGTCTCACCACCATATACAACAAACACAAGCCCGACTCACCTATGAACCCCCGGGTGATTGACAACCTGTTTAAGTCTGCCAAACTACTCGACACCACCATTCGGGACCTCAACGACCTACTCACGATCCGGAGTGAAATCAACAATGTGCGGGAAGAGATTAAGTTTGAAGATGTTTATGAAGAAATCTATGATAGCCTCCCCAATGAGCTGTTGGGAGGGCATATCAGGCTGGAGCGGGACTTCGAAGAGGCGCCCAACGTGATTGGCGTTCGGAGCTATGTACACAGCATCATGCATAATCTCATCACAAATGCTTTGAAATACCGATCCCCTGACAGAAATTTGTATCTGCGGCTTAAAACTTTCACTATTCCTAACTATATTTGTCTCAGCGTATCAGATAATGGTCTTGGGATCGATCTGAGTAAGGAAAAAGAAAAAGTCTTCGGTTTATACAAGCGATTTCATGCTCACGGAGAAGGACGGGGTTTGGGATTGCATCTTGTTAAAACCCAGGCTGAGCTGCTTGGCGGCAAAGTAGAAGTAGATAGTCAGGTGAATGTCGGCACTACTTTTAACATTTATTTTAGACACACCCTGTAGTAATGAATATATTGAAAAGAGTAGTTTTGATTGATGATGATGAAGTGAACAACTTTGTCTGTGAAAGCATCATCCGAAATGAGAACTTTGCTGAGGACGTTTTCAGCTTTCAAGGAGCTGAAGAAGCACTTGATTTTCTGAAATCTTCTGTGGAACCTTCTGGAGAAAAATTCCCTGATCTGATCTTCCTGGATATCAACATGCCCGGAATGGACGGCTGGAATTTTATAGAGGAGTATCGCAAACTTCCGGAATACGCCACCCAAAAGTGTAGCTTATTTATGCTTTCCTCAGCTGTGGACCGCAAAGACATACAGTGTGCCCGCAGCCACAAGGAAGTAAAGGAGTTTTTCTCGAAGCCCCTTTCACCTGAGATCCTCGAGTTCATCAAAGAAGAATTTTTGATGCGGGTAGAGTAATTTTCCTGCTTCAAAAAGCAAGAGCGCATGCCAAGTCAGTACCGACGCAGCATGCGCTCTTGCTTTTTAGTGATTTAGGACTGCATTACTTCCTGCTTACTCAGTCTACCCGCTGCAGAATTTTCTCCATCTCTGCAATTTCTTTCTTCTGTGACCGGATGATCTCCTCTGCCAGCTTCTTCAATTCCGGATCATTGATTCTGGCCTCTTCACTGACCAGTATAGCAGAAGAGTGGTGCGGGATCATGGAATGGATAAATGCTTTGTCACCAACATAGGACTGGTTACGCAGCATAATAAATGATCCAACAATGGCCATGATGCTCATGACGGCGATGATGGCATTCATCTTTTGGTCTCTGTACATCGAGCGCATTACTCCTAGCATGATCAAAGCCATAGGAGCCACCATCAGGATAGTCATGTACAGCCGGTTGAGGTTGAGATGAATGTGACTTATTTCGGCTACATTGCTGAACATGACGGCATACATCACCAAAAAGGAAAGTCCAAGCATCAGCATAAACTTCCCGTAATTTCCCTTCTCCATAAGCAGTTGAATCAGTTTACATTATCAAGCGGCTTCCGCAATGGAGCTGCGGCTTTCTTATACTCTGATGGCGACATCCCGGTTACCTGCTTAAACTGCGCCGACAGGTGCGCCACACTGCTATATCCCAACTGAAAACTGATCTGACTCAGACTCAACTCGTTGTAGGCCAGCAGTTCTTTGGCCCGTTCTACCTTTTGCAGCACGACATAGCGTACAATCGTGAGTCCTTCTTCGGCCGAAAAGAGTGTGCTCAGGTAGTGATAGTCCCGGCCAAGCTGCTGTGCCAGATAGTCTGAGATGTTAACATTGAGATTTTCCACCTCTCCCGAGCGGATCAGTTCGATGATGGCAATTTTGATTTTTTCGACGAGCTCTGCCTTCTTGTCTTCAATCAGTTCAAAGCCATTTTCCTGCAGCGCTTCCCGCAGCTTACGCAACTGCTCCGTTGTAGGCGCCTGCTCCAGCTTTACTTCACCCAGTTGGATGGCTACCGGGTCTAAGTCAAGTTTATCGAGCTCCTGGGTCACCACCTTGAGGCAACGGGGGCATACCATATTGCGGATGTGCAACGTGTGTGGCTGTGTCATTTAATTTGTTTAATTAAGAGCAGGTATTTGCCACACCAAATGGATCAATGCAGCGGACATACCTGCCTATACCTACGCAAATCTAATAAAACATTTTGCCCTGCCGCATTTACAGGCTGCTGCAAAACAGAACTGCCCTGTGCATACCTGCTTTGAATTATTACGATACACTTCCTGTTGTACCCTTATTCGACCATCCTATACCCGCTGAGTAGCAGTATAGTGGTTTACAAATAAATAAGCGCAAGCCGGAATAATAGACTTACCTTTGTAGCTTGCAATAATCAATCATACATGACATTTAGCGAATTAAATTTAATAGATCCTATCCTGAAGGCACTTCAGGCGGAGGGCTATACCCAGCCTACGCCCATACAGGAACAGGCTATTCCACACCTTTTGGCTGGCACCGACGTGCTTGGCTGCGCCCAGACGGGCACAGGCAAGACAGCTGCTTTCGCCATACCTGTGCTACAGATGCTGCACAACCAAAAAAACAGAGCATCTAACACCATCAAAACGCTTATCCTGACTCCTACACGGGAGCTGGCCATACAGATCAACGAAAGCTTTGCCGCTTACGGCAAAAACACTGGCGTGCGCCATACCGTTATTTTCGGTGGCGTGTCGCAGCATGCGCAGGTTCAGACCCTGAAGCGTGGCGTAGACGTGCTTATCGCAACACCAGGCCGTCTGCTCGACCTGATCGGGCAGGGCTTTATCTCGCTTAAGCACGTAGAGTTCTTCGTGTTGGATGAGGCGGACCGCATGCTGGACATGGGCTTTATCCATGACGTCAAGCGCATCATCCCGATGCTGCCAAAGCAACGACAGTCACTGTTCTTCTCTGCTACCATGCCGCCTGTTATCCAGGATCTGGCTGACACCATACTGATTAATCCGGTAAAAGTGGAAGTGACCCCTGTCTCATCTACCGCTGAGAAAGTGGGTCAGGCCGTATACTTTGTAGAGAAAAACGACAAGCGGGAGCTGCTGCGTCACCTTCTTTCAGAGTCTGAGATCGACCGTGTGCTGGTATTCACCAGAACCAAGCATGGCGCCGATCGGGTAGCCAAGGACCTGAACAAAGCGAATATACAGGCAGAAGCCATCCACGGCAACAAGTCACAGAATGCGCGTCAACGTGCCTTGAGCAACTTTAAGGCAGGTTCTACCCGTGTGCTGGTGGCTACTGACATTGCCGCCCGCGGCATTGATGTGGAGGAGCTGTCGCATGTGATTAACTATGAATTGCCAAACGAACCCGAGACTTACGTGCACCGCATTGGCCGTACGGGCCGTGCCGGCAATGCAGGTATAGCACTGTCGTTTTGCGATGAGGAAGAACGCTATTACCTGCGTGACATCCAGAAGCTGATCAACAAGCAGATAAAAGTAAATGCAGACCATCCTTTTGCTTTGCCAGAGCACTTATCTGTTAACCTCGAGCATGCCAAAAAGCCGAAAGGCCCTGCCGGAAGAGAGCCTCGGAACAAAACAGCTTCTAACAACTGCAACCGTGCTGCAAGTGGCAACAAGCCATCCGGAAGTGGTAATGGACGATCAGGTGGAAATTCAAACGGTCGTACAGGCAGAAGCGAAGGAAGCAGCCGTGCTACAGCAAGCGCAGGAACCAATAGCCGCTCAGCTGGCGGCAACCGCAGAAACTGGCGGGATAAAAAAGGCGGCGGTCAAAGCAGGCCATCCGGAAATCTGGAATACTAGCCGTTCATAACATAAAAAGCCCCGCCTCTTGTTGAAGAGGCGGGGCTTTTTGCTGAATTCAGGTATAGCCTGTCTTAAATGCGACTCTGGTCGCTGTCATTCGGTTCAGTATCATCCTCCCCGAAAGGCTGCTGACGACTGCGGATGCCGTTCACATCATCGTCCATGGCCGTGTCGCTGCCCTCGTACTCGAAGCCGGGGCCCTGTGCAAACTCCTCCGTGCTCTTAGGATTGTTGGCGCCATAGCCGGTCGTTTCGTTTCCCTGTATATGCAGGTTTTCCAGGCTATCTTTCTGGTCAGCTCGCTCCAACGCTCCCCCATACCCCACGTTGCGCTTCGCAGATGGGTCAGGTTTGTTGCCCATCGTCTGTCCTTTGCGATGCTCGTCGTTTACATTCTTCGGGCTGTTGGGCGTGTTCTGTATATCTTCGTCTCTGGTTGCCATAATTCAATTCGTTAGTTTACCTGTGTATACGCTCTGCCGGGAGATCAGTTAGGAGCGGTAAATTTTTATTTAACATAAGTAATCAACTGAATACTATTATATATCTACCACATCTTTAGATTATCTTTGAGCGAAATAACGCAAACGAATGGCACGTATGGCACCCCAATTGCGTTAAAGAGAGAACCGGCAGCAAGAAAGCTTATGAAACTATCGAAAATATATGACCCACGTGAGATGAACTCTTACCAGTTTGTGGCGATGACGGGTCTGGTGATGACTATACTGGCGAACATTATCCTACTGTTTATCGACAAAACAGTGGAGAATTTCAATGCGCTATACCTTTGCTGGTTTGTATTCTTTGGATTGGGCACGATTGTCAACTTCAACAGCAAGCCCGACGAGCACGATCATCACCACCACCATTAAGATCTGGCGCCAGGTATAGCTTACTGCTTCAGGAATTCCAGCAGCGCTTTATGAAACTGGTCCGTTGCCTCGATATGCGGAATGTGGCCCACCCCGTTCAACTCCAGCAATCGGGCATTCGGTATAGCTCCAGCCGTTTGCTGCCCCAGTTGCGGGTATTGTCCGTACTGCTTCCGCTCCTCTTCACTTTTGATATAGGCCTTCCCTACCACCGTGCGATCCTCCAGCCCGATGGCCAGCAGCACAGGCATTTTTAACTCGCTGAATTCATACACTACTGGCTGCTCATAGATCATGGCATAGGTATGCGCTGCCACCCGAGCCACCAGCGGGTAGTCCGGACTGCGCAACTGGGCCGCAGGTATGCGCACCCACTCTTCATAGGCTGGCTTCCAGGAGGTATAGTAAGTCTTGTGGTAGTCCCGAATGCCTGCCTCCGTGCGCTTCAGTTCTTCCTGGTATAGCTCATCCAAACTCTTGTAAGGTACGATGCGCCGGTAGTCCTCCAGTCCAATTGGATTCTCAAGCACTAGTTTGGCGGTCGTCTCCGGATACATAAGTGCGAACCTTGTAGCCAGCATGCCCCCCATGGAGTGCCCGACCATAACGGCCTCGCTGATTTTGAGGTGATCCAGCAATTGCCGGGTGTGCTGCGCCAATTGGTGAAAACTATAATGCACTTCTGCCTTGTCTGACTTGCCGAAGCCCAGTTGATCAGGCACGACAACCCGGAATCCCTGCCCTGCCAGAAAGTTAACCGTCTGTTGCCAGTAAGCCCCCAGAAAGTTCTTACCATGCAGGAGCACCACTGTCTGCGGATTTTTAAAACTGGTGGGCGGCGACACATCCATGTAAGCCATTCTGTACTTCTGCCCCTCCTGCTCCACCTCCAGGTAGTTCACCGGGTAACGGTAAGCATAGTCGCTCAAAGTGGCATCATAGGCGCGCTGCGATTGTGCCTCTGCCGGAACCTGGAAGAGTAGTAGAAATATGAAAGGGTATATAAAGTTTTTCATCTGATTCAGGTATAAGTCCTGTTCTTTTTACTTACAGCGGGCCGGAAGAGTTATAAAGCAGAAAGCCCGGCACTGCAGGCACCGGGCTTTTCTACTGAACTATGCTACAAATCTAATTTACTGAACTAACACCTTCTTAGTATGGTAGCGGCCACCCTGGGCCACTTGTAGGAAGTACAAGCCCCGGCCAAATGGGGTCAGGTCTATTTCCCGCTCGTACACACCTTCCAACTTCTCGATCGTGTCCACAAACACTTCCTGACCTTTGTCATCCATCACCCGAACCACGGTGGTGCCTTTGTTTTTGAGTGCGAACTTAAGTTTGAAGCGACCATTGTTTGGATTTGGGTGGAAGTTGATCTCCTCGATTTTGAGCTCCTCGCGTGACTTCATCTCCACAGGAGCACCGGATGCCTTCAGTTGTTCTTTGTCAGCTTTGGTCACATCCTCTACTCTGGCTTTGTGTACGAGAAAAATAGCCCGGCCCGGTCTTGCAAAGTGCAATCCAACTTCCTCGCCCGTCACTTCTTCTTCCCTACCGTCTTCATGGATGCGGTATACTTTCTTATCACCGTCTTTTACAATCACCTTGATATTCAGGTTCTCGTGCAGTTTCATTAGCGAGTCGATACGGACATGACTTGGCATCGCATGCACGACAATGCGCTCTATTTCCTTCGGATTTATATCCTTCAGACGCTCCCCGTCAAGCATCCTGAATGTAAAAGCAGAGTCCCGGTGCATCCGAATATAAGTGTCAGGGTGCCCCTTTAACGTCAGGTTCTTACCCTCACCTCGCAGCACTTCCATCCGCTTCACCATCTCTTTACTCAAACTATCGGCAGAAAGCGTTAGCACCCGAACCTCCCTCAGAGCACGCCGCATGGCACTATCTCCCTCTATACTTTGTACCCTGGCCCTGAACATGGCATTCCCCTCTTTTCCCAAGGTATAGGCTTTGACTTTCCCATCCAGCAGGCGCATGTGCGCCGTATCCAGCCGGGCAGCTTTGAGGGCTTTGCCGATGGCCTCCTCTGTTTCGGCTGTAAAAGTGGTATCAATCACCACAGTTTCACCATCCACAGTGCGGATCAACTTGATATGCATCTTGTGCTTTTGCTGGCCAGACTCCTGCGCCAGGGCGTGGTAGAAGGGCAATAGCCCCATCAGCAAGGCTATGGCCAGTCTGAGCAAGGTCTGAAGATTGAGAAAGAGGTTCATAGTGTTGGGGTATAATGGGTTAGCGAATCGTTTCTACAAATGTACGCCAGCACGGGAGCCCGAAGCGTTAAAGCCAGGTTAAAGTCTGTTAAGGAAAAGTTAAAGTGATGGACAAGCCGGACGAAATACGTAAATTTGTTATGTGAGCAGACTGACTATCATAGGTGTTATCGTGCTGATGAGCATATCGTTACTCGGTATGGTCGGGCTTCAGCTGTATTGGATATCGGATGCCATACAAGTGAAGCAGGAGCAATTTGACCGCAGCGTGCACGAGGCGCTTGCCCGGGTGGTCGAAAAGCTGGAGACGCAGGAGGCTGTTTCAGCAGTGGCTAGCGGTATGGCTACGCTCCAGCAGCCTGCACAGGAAACAGTGCCGCTTCATGGCGTACCGTCCCTTACAGAAGTATCTTTTACGAACGCCAGGCAGTCAGAATCTTCTGATCAGCCTGAGGGCAACAGCGCGGTTGCCTCACAAAGCAAACCAAAAGGTATAGCAGCAGCACGTATAGCGCCGCCAGAAAAGCAGCAGTCAGACGAGCCCACGCATTTCAGAAGCATAAAAGGGCAGGCCTTTCCATATACCGGGAACCGCAGTTTCCGGGTGGAGTTTAGTTCCTTAGACTCTGCAGTACAACACCTGTTGCCTCCTGGTGTGCGTATGCCCGCCATGCCAGCTATCCCGATCGAGCATATCCAGCACATGGCCGCCTGGCAAGCCCAGGTAGATTCCATGCAGGCCCGCGCCCATCGCCTGAGCCAGAACAGCACCTTGCGTATACGTCGCCTACCGGACAGTACAGTCAGGTATAGCCGCCAGTTGAATGGCCGAACCGTTCACTTTTCGGTGGATACCCTGCAGTACATAGCCCTGCACCTGGACAGCCTCCGTCGTAACAACTTCATCACCCAAACGCTTTCACCCGCTGACATAGCCTCTATCAACGTGCGGAAGGACAGTATTTTCATTTACAGGAAAGAAAATACCGCCCGTGGCAGCAACTATACCGAGACCATCGTATCAGATCCAGCGGTTCTTTCGGGTAGTAAGATTACCTTCCGGAGCATTCACAGGCCAGAAGAGCGAAGACCCGCGCAGGAGGCGTCATCCAACAACTCAGTACTTCAGGCCAGGGCAAAATCGAGTACTATACCTGCCACAACTTCAAAACCTGCTCAGAGCACGCCAGCCCAGCCGACTGTAGCTGCCAAGCCAGACCCTGCCAAAATAGAGGCGAAAAAGGAAAAGCTGAATGACGTGGTGGAGAAAATGGTGGTGGAGTATGTGGCCAAGGACATCCCACTGGCGCAGCGCATGAACCTGAACGAACTGAAGCCTATGCTGCAGAGCGAACTGCAGGACAAAGGCATCGCACTGGATTTTGGCTACTGGGTGCTATCCGGTCAGCAGGATACGGTGATGGCCAGCCACCTGCCTGTCAGCGGCATTAACTCTTTTGCCACTTACAAGGCCGGTCTCTTTCCGAATGACATATTTGACAAGTCTGACCAGCTCACCGTCTACTTTCCTGACAGCCAGGCCTATGCGCTCAAGTCCCTCTGGATGATGCTTGCCTTCTCGGCGCTCTTCACCCTGATCATGGTCGCCACTTTTGGCACCACGATTCACATTATTTTCAGGCAGAAGAAGCTCTCCGATATGAAGAATGACTTCATCAATAACATGACGCATGAGTTCAAGACGCCGATCGCGACTATCTCGCTAGCCGCTGACGCCATCTCCAACCCCAAGGTATACGCCCGCCCGGAGAAGGTGCAGTACTACACCGGCATCATCAGGCAGGAAAATAAGCGCATGAACTCTCAGGTGGAGAATGTGCTGCAGATAGCCCGACTCGAGAAGAACGACTACCAGATGAACCTGGCCAGGACAGACCTACATGCCTTGGTGCTCAAAGCCGTGGAAAGTATACACCTGCAGGTAGCAGAACGGCAAGGCGTGATCACCACCGACCTGCATGCCACTGGCCCTGAGCTTGAGCTGGACGAAGTGCACTTCTACAACGTCATCTGCAACCTGCTGGACAATGCCAATAAATACTCACCAGATCGCCCTGCCATCCGCGTAGAAACTTACAACACAGCCGGTGGCACCCTACTGGCTGTGGAGGACAAAGGCATGGGCATGACCCGCGACACGCAACTGCGGGTGTTTGACAAGTTTTACCGGGTGCCAACCGGTAACCTGCATAACGTGAAAGGATTCGGACTGGGACTCAGCTACGTGAAAGCCATCGTGAAAGCCCATAATGGAACCATACGGCTGCAAAGCGAGCCGGGTAAAGGCAGCCGTTTTGAGGTGTTTATACCTGCCAGTGCCTGATATGTGCGCCATGCAACCAGTACACCTTGCGCGGCATCTTTAATCTAAAGCCTATACCTAAATACATCACCTCATGAGCGACAAAGGACTGAACATACTACTTGCCGAGGACGACCCGAACTTTGGGATCGTGCTGAAAGACTACCTGGAGCTGCATGACTACGAGGTGACGCTATGCCCCGACGGCTGCCAGGCCATTACGGCTTTCGAAAAGGCAGCTTCGACCTGTGCATACTTGATGTGATGATGCCAGGCAAGGACGGCTTCACACTGGCCCGCGAAATCAAGAAGCTGCAGCCTGATATGCCGCTGATTTTCCTGACGGCCAAGGCCATGCGGGAGGACATGCTCGAAGGGTTTAAGATCGGTGCCGACGACTACATCACCAAGCCCTTTGACTCCGAAGTGCTGCTTTACAAAATAAAAGCGATCATGCACCGCAAAGGCGGCAACCCGACCATTGAAAAGCAGGAAGTGACAGAATATAACATCGGGCAATATCGCTTCCAGTACAAGCTGCGCCTGCTGCACTACAATGGCGATATCCAGAAGCTTTCACCGAAAGAGGCCGAGTTACTACGCCTGCTATGCCAACACCTGAACGATGTGATGCCACGAGAGGAGGCCTTGCTCCGCATCTGGCACGAAGACAGTTACTTCACGGGCCGCAGTATGGATGTGTACATTGCCAAGCTCCGAAAGTACCTCCGCCACGACCCTGCTGTCGAGATCATCAACATACACGGCCAGGGTTACAGGCTGTGCGCCCACAACGGGGTAATGCTGTAAAACGAAACAGGCCGCTACCAAAAGTAGCGGCCTGTGTGTTTCACCAAAACACTTTAACAAACAATATCTATTTAGAAAGTAAATCCTACAGAAGCTTTGATCACCCGGTTGAAGGTGTCGAAGTTGCGATTGGCGTCCACCGTAGTCAGGCCGTAGTCGTAACCTGCACTTAGGTTAAAGCCGCTAGCAAAGCGGTAGCCTATACCACCGGTTGCCGCCACATCCAGTTCACGGAAGCCACTGTTCATGTCCCACTCCTGGTTCAGGGCGTTAAAACCCAGAGCTCCAGCCCGTACCTGTACTTTATTAGACAACAGGTATGAGAACTGAGGACCGGCGAAAATATGGAAGCCGTCGCCTATGAAAATCTTTGCCAGAATCGGCAAATCAATGTATTCTGCTTTGTTTGTCACGGTAACACCCGCGTTCAGGAAGTCAAACTGTTCCATCGGGATTTTGCCAACTAGGCGCATACCTTTTTGAGAGTATAGCAGGCCCGGCTCAATTTCAAAGCCAGGCGCGATAGGTATAGACACCACACCGCCGATATGAAATCCTTCGCGCATCTCGCGGCTCAGGGAACCATTGGTCATATCCATCAGATCCTGGGCACTGTTAATGGTCTGTCCCTGCCATTCGGCCATGTTCACACCCGCTTTTATACCGATGCGCACGGGCTGCTTTTGCTGCGCATTTGCCTGCGTTACCGCCATTCCCAGAACGACGGCCAGTAGTAGAAATATCTTTTTCATCACACCTATCCTTAAATATTGAAAAACAAGAAATAAGCTGCTCAGCTTAATTACCCTGATGTAAGAATCGTGCCAAATCTGGACCTAACGTTTTAAAAAAAGTTCACAATCAGACGTAAATATTTTAAAATCAGCTAATTATAGTTTAAAATATTTTTTACATGCATCTTATTTGCCCATAGGTATAGTTGCTCCTTACCTTTGCAGCCCATGGCTCAGAACAGGGGCAGGTATAAACGCAAAGGCAGATGAATGACAAAAGACAGGTACGGCTGAACAGGTTGGCCGTGCACCGGGTAGGCAATAAGGCCAAGGAAGAGGGCGTGATTATTTCGAAAGAACTGGTCGATCTCCGGGACGAACAACTGAGTGATTTGCTGACCAATTACTTTCTGGCACCTTTCAAGCAGGAGGAGTTTTTCCGTTTCCACCACGTGTCCGATATCGCCCTGAACGAAATGTTCGCATACTCTGCCCTGATGTTTACAGAGCCGCAGAAGTTTCTGGAGTACTCCGTGCATGTGCTCAACCACTTGTACGAACAGTCAGACCACCCAAAAGTGAAAAGCGGTGAGCTGTACGTGGTGCATTTGTCGGGCTGCGTGATGGAAGACGACATCGTGGATGCGATCGGCATTTTCAAGTCAGAGAACAAGGACACTTTCCTGACCTTTCAGGAAGAGGACGACGACCTGAGCATGAACTACCACTTCGGGGTGAACATCAAGAGCGTGGACAAAGGCTGCCTGATCTTCAATACCGAGGCCGAGGACGGCTTCCGGGTGAAGATTGTGGACGCCAACAGCACCGACGCCGTGTTCTGGAAAGAGGACTTCCTGCACGTGACGGAGCTCAAGGACACCAACTTCAATACCAAGACGGCCCTCAACCTCTGTAAGGATTTCTCAGAAGAGGTGTTTGCCCAGACCGACAGCAAAAAAGCACAGGTAGACTTCATTAGCCGCTCCGTGGATTATTTCTCCAAGAGCGAGACTTTTGATCTGGAGGAGTTCACCAGCAGCGTGATCGACGAACCCGAAACGGCGGAGCGATTCAAAAACTATACCCAGGCCTTTGCCGAGGAGCGGGATATCGAGGGCTTTACCGATTTTGCGATCAACAAAAACACGGTGAAGAACATGAAGCGCAAATTCCGCAACTTCATCAAACTTGACACCCAGATCGAGATCAAGTTCAGCGGGTATAACCCGGAGCAGAGTGAGCAGTACGTAGAGCGCGGTTTCGATCAGGAGCGCGGCATGCACTTCTACAAGGTATACTTCCACTCCGAGTCCTAGCGTTATCTGACCAGCAAACAGGTATAGAAACTATACCTGAACCGGGCTTGTTGCAGAGAGACCTGCGCCGAAATACCGGAACAGTATTTGATAGAGAAGAAAGCACCGATGATAAGCTTTAAAAGAGATATGAAAAAGACAGTTCTTGCCACCCTATTTTTTGCCTTCGCCGCAACCACTGTGTTTGCACAGGGCCCCGCTCAAAAGGCTGGCACAACCCAAAGTTCGCCTAAAACATTGGAACAGCGTGCCGATGAGATAACAGCCGGTATGGTGAAGAACCTGCGCCTTAGCCCGAAACAGGCCGTTGCGTTGAAGGATGTAAACCGCAACAGCATGAAGTTTGCAGAGGAGGCACGCAAAAAGCACCGCGATAATCCGCCAAAACTGGCTCAACAGATGGATATTATCAGCCAGACCAGGCTTTCACAGATCAAAGATATCCTCACGGAGCAGCAGTTTGCCCAGTACCAGTCACGCCGCGAAGAGAAGATGGGTGTGCCACGTGAGGCTAGAAGCAACCCCAGCCAGGGTCCGGGGCAGCAGTACGATAACAGCTACTAGTTCATATTGAGCAATAAAAAAGCATGGCGGCCGCCATGCTTTTTTATTTCAGTCCCACCTGTCTGTTTTCAGGCGGACCTGTTTGTTCCCCCAGTTCCATTTCGGCAGGTATAGCCGTGGCCACTTGCAGGGCGGGCGCCACCTCAGGCGCATCTGGCTGTTGTGCCGCCAGTTCCTCCCGCTCCCGCTGGTGAGCCGTCACGATAGCTCCCGGTGGTTTGAACAGGATATCCCAGGCTTCTCTGAACGACCGGGCATGCAGCAGATCTCTCCAGATATCCACCCATTCATGGAACACCAGGTAGACCGGGTTGTAAGAGTTGACAGGTTTGGTCAGGCCATATGTTGGACGCTCCTCTTCTTCCTGGAAAGTCCCGAAAAGGCGGTCCCAGAAAATGAAAGTGGATCCGTAATTCTTATCGATGTACTTGGGGTTGGAGCCGTGATGTACCCGGTGATGTGAGGGCGTCACGAAGATATATTCAATAGGTGCAGGCAGCTTCCGGACCAGCTCGGTATGCACCCAGAACTGATAAAGCACGGCTAACTGGTGGCATACGAAGAATGTCAGGGGATCAAAGCCCAGGAAAGGCACGGGCAGGAAAAATAGGAACTTGATGTGTTGGGTCCAGCTGGTGCGAAAGGAGACTGAGAAGTTCATTTTCTCAGAAGAGTGGTGTGTGACGTGTGTCGCCCACCAAAAGCGTTGTTCGTGTGAGATACGATGTGCCCAGTAACGGCAAAGATCCACCAGCACAAAAGCCAAAACAAATCCCCACCAGGACCGCGGTATGGCCCAGGGCACCGCATTGTAGATGACCAGTGATATGTAAAAAAGTGTGACCTTGAGCATAGCCCCCAGTATGATACTGCCCAAACCGATGGAAACAGCGGCCATAAAATCACGCTTGTCATAGTAGTTCCGCTTCTTTCTTACACCCACATACCATTCGATCAGTACAGAGGCTACAATAATGGGCGCGGCCAAATGCATGATCGTAAAATTATCCAGCTCTGCCATTTGGTCCATAGTAAAGATTTCCTTCTCCATAAGCTATCCATTTTTGCAGGGGTATAGCTTAATGTAACGACCACCACCGCAAAGGGTTAGTCTCTTCATCAGGCCTCGCTATACAAATGCGGGTATAACATTGGTCTGCCTTTCGTTAGATAAAGGGGGATCAATAAAAAAAATTGATTTTGTGAATCAGGCTGCGTAATCTTACTCCAATCAAGTACACACCATGAATATCCGAAAGAAAGTAAAAGTCACCCTACCTGCCGGCATCAACCGCTATGCCGCCATCGACCTGTTTGTCAGAGCTGCTGAGAAGGAGAACTGGAGCGAACAGGAAATTCAGTTTGTAATAGACGAAGTAGTAGAGGCCGAAGATGATACCAAAGGTCTGGAGGCGCTGCGTTACTACCTGGCTTAAAAGAAAAGCCGTGCCGACGCAAAATCACTGCACCGGCACGGCCTGTATAAATTTACATTATGCTGCTTAGGCTTCGTCTTGCTCCAAAGGTTCGAGCTGGAGCTCAGACTGGTGCTGCTGCAGCACCCCGATGATAAAGTCGATATGCTCTTTTAAATCCACTCCGAAGAGCTCAGCACCTATGCGTACTTCTTCGCGGTCAACAGAAGCGGCAAATCCACTGGTCTTCAGTTTCTTCATCACTGACTTTGCCCCCAGCCCTTCGAGTCGCTGTGGCCGCACCTGCGCACAGGCTACAATAAAACCCGTTATCTCGTCGCAGGCGATCAGGCTTTGTCGAGGGTAGTCTCATAAGGTACATCCCAATGCGTATAGTGCGCCGATATGGCATGGGCAATGCGCTCCTCCCCTTTCTCACGTAACTGGTTTACGATCACATTCGGGTGCTGCTCCGGGTAGGCCTGGTAGTCGGCATCGTGCAGGAGGCCGGCGATTGCCCATTCTTCAGTGTTCTCTCCTAACTTATTTGCATAGGCCTCCATGACCAGCTCTACGGTGCGGGCATGGCGCAGCAGGCTTTCGCTGGTAGTCATCTGCTCCAGTATGGCGCGTGCTTCGTCTCTTGTCATATTGCTTTAAGCTTGATGGAGCTCCAATATAAGCAAAATCACCATACAAGCCTGCTGCCAGTAACCAAACAAGTTTTAGCGGTTCATAGCGAAGCCAAAATCACTTGGCTGGAAGTGATGCTCCACTTCCGGAAATTCGGCTTTTGCAATCTGCACGTTGTCCCACTTGCCATAAATCTTGTCTCTGCGTCCTACCAATATGTCGATACGATTTGTGAAGCGTCGGTTCATGGTGTCCCGCACGATGTACTGCCCATCCAGTTCATCTGAAATTCCGCGTACCCACACCGTATCACCATACTGTATATCACCGCCCCAACGTGACAACATATCACGTGAAAGAGCAATCCAGCGATGTTTTTTAGGGTTTTTGGGGTTAATGCGGGAGCCGTCGGCTGTGATCAGGGGATTTCCGTCAGTCTGGCCTCTTTCGGGGTAGTAAACAGTGGCCGTTACGGTAAAGGTTTCTGGGTACTCGGGGTATTCTTGTATTTTTTCTATAAGTCGTGGAGTTAATAAATCCGGAGCTTGATGCTCACTTGCAGGGCTTGGATCCTCAGGTTCCGGATAAGCCATTTCGTCGAAAAAAGTTACAAAAATGGAGACTACTACTGCGAGTATTTTGACCCTAAACATATGCAATCCATTTCGTGAAACATCATTTCTATTACAATAACCCGCTTAAACGGCAGGCTTAGAAATTAAGTTTTGTAAGATGGATGAATTTAGGACCGTAGTATAGTGAAAGTTTATATTATGGAAAGTAGTACATAGTGCCAGTATATTCTAAATTCAATGATTTAGGGCAAGGAGAAGTATAAGAAA
>NZ_AKIS01000071.1:0-14254 GCF_000277005.1 Pontibacter sp. BAB1700
TGTCATCCTGTAAGGATCTTGGTTAGAGGGGTGATAAGCCTATGCCACTTGCGACCAAGATTCTTTCAGAATGACAAAAAAAGTATAATGAAACGGCCGTCACTGTAGTATACTATGAAGAGCCATAACTACTTTGTCTATATCACGACTAACCCGAGCAAGACTGTGCTCTATGTGGGGATGACAAATGACTTGGTATATCGGCTTGAGCAATATAAGGAAAACAGAGGTAAGCCTGAGACCTTTGCAGGACGCTACTTCTGTTACAAACTTCTCTACTATGAACGCTATACCTATGTGCAGCACGCTATTGATAGAGAAAAGGAGCTAAAGAGCTGGAGTCGTGAGAAGAAAGTGGATTTGATAAAAAGTGAGAATCCATATCTGCGGTTTCTAAGAGCTGATCCTTGAATTACAGCTTCATACGCTCGCTACCAAGATCCTTACAGGATGACAAAAGTGTAGTACTCCGGATGACAAAATAGAATGAAACGACCCCGTCAGAAAATAGGCTCGGCTGAATCGACATTCAACAGCGCAGGATCAATGTCTTCACAACGATCCAGCGCCAAAGCCTGAGGTTCTACTCATTTTGTGTTATATTTCAGCTCAGATCGACATGCCTGAATATTTTATAAAATGAAAAAGACCCTGATAGGCCTTTTATGCGCCCTCTTTGTCCTGCTTTATGCAAATGCCTTTGCGCAGGAAAGTAAAAACCAATTTGACCCTAAGAAGCTTCAGCTAAATTATGAAGTAACAGACGGAAAGTACCAGGACAAGCCGCAGACGCTGGCCGTCCTTACCCTCACCAATACCGGGAATGTCCCTTTGCCGGCAAGCGGCTGGACCCTGTATTTCCATTCTTTTCCTGCACTCAAACCCATAGCTGAAAATGCGCCTGTCAAGGTAGAGCATGTGAACGGCGATCTGCGTTACCTGGTACCGACGGACGCTTTCAAAGAGCTGGCTCCAGGGGCTTCGCAGCGCATTGAACTGCTTTCCGGCGGACAGGTCGTGAACGACTCCAGAACACCGCATGGCTTTTACCTGGTCTGGGATAACGACAAGTCGAAAGGCTATGCGACGGCACCGATCAGCGTCAAAAAGCCTGACCAGCCCTGGGTAGACTGGGTTCAGGCAAAAGATATCTATGCGCAAAACAAGGTGATCAGCGACATCCCGGAAGAAAAGCTGACCAAGGTATTTCCGACACCGGCTGTCTACCACGAAACCGGACAGCCTTTTACGATGACCGCCACAGTGCCCATTGTAACCGATGCTGCTTTTTTGCGAGAGGCTGATTTGCTGGCAGACCACTTCGGGACTGTCTTCGGTAAAAAGCCCGTGATCAGCATGCTGGGGACCGGTAAAGCGATCCGTTTGCAGCAGAAGAAAGGGCTAGGGCCGGAAGCCTATGAATTGCAGGTGAACGCACAGGAGGTGGTGATCAATGCGGCTACACCGGCTGGAGCCTTCTACGGAATCCAATCGCTGAAGACGCTGATCCCGGCGGCGGCACTGGCTAAAAACCAAACCGCTGTTTCACTGCCTGGCCTGCGTGTGTCGGATGCACCACGTTTTGGCCACCGGGCTTTTATGATGGACGTGTCCCGCAACTTTCAGTCGAAAGAGCAGGTGTTGAAGGTGCTGGACCTGATGGCCCTTTACAAGCTGAATGTGCTGCACTTTCACCTGAACGATGACGAGGGCTGGCGCCTGGAAATTCCGGGTCTGCCGGAACTGACGGAGGTGGGCGGCAAACGCGGCCATACCTTAGATGAAAAGAACCACCTCCAGCCTTCGCTGGGCTCCGGTCCGGATGCAAATAAAACCAGCGGCAGCGGGCACTATACCAAAGCCGACTTTATTCAGATCCTGAAGTATGCCACGGAGCGCCACATCAAAGTCATCCCTGAAATAGAAACGCCAGGGCACGCCCGGGCCGCTATCAAGTCGATGGATGCCCGCTATGCCCGCCTCATGCAGGAGGGAAAACCGGAGGAAGCAAAACGCTACCTGCTCCGTGACCTGGACGACCAGTCGGTGTACCGCTCGGTGCAGAACTGGAACGATAACGTGATCAATGTGGCGCTGCCCTCTACCTATACCTTCCTAGAAAAGGTGGTAGACGAGATACTGGTCATGTACCAGGAAGCCGGCGCCCCGATCCAGACCATCCACATGGGCGGCGACGAAGTGCCAAATGGTGTGTGGGAGAAGTCGCCGGCTGTACAGGCTTTGATCGCGGCAAACCCGAAAGTGAACAGCAAAGACGATCTCTGGGATTACTACTTCGGCAAGGTGAACGACATGCTGAATGCCCGCAAGCTTTACCTGTCGGGCTGGGAAGAAATTGGCCTGACCAAGGTGAAGCAGAACGGCAAGAATGTGTATGTGCCCAACCAGGATTTTAAAGGCAAGAACTTCCATGTGGATGTCTGGAACAACCTGTGGGGTGCTGAGGACCTGGCCTACCGCATGGCGAATGCCGGCTATAAAGTCGTGCTCACCAATGCCTCCAACCTATACCTGGACCTAACTTACCAGAAAGCCTACGAAGAGCCGGGTTTATACTGGGCCGGCTACCTGGACCTGGATAAGCCTTTTTACTTCATTCCCTTCGACTACATGAAAAACCAGAAGGTGGACACAAATAACGATCCGATCAATCCTGCGGTAGTCTATAAAGGAAAAGAGCGACTGACTGCCTTTGGCCGGTCAAACATTGTGGGTTTGCAGGCACCGCTTTGGTCGGAGATGATCAAAACCCCGGAGCGACTGGAGTACATGCTGCTGCCGAAACTGCTGGGCCTGGCCGAAAGAGCCTGGGCACCTGATCCGGCCTGGCAACCGAGCCAAATGCCGCCAAAGGGGAGGCCGCCTACAACCAGGCATGGTCTCAATTTGTGAATGTACTGGGCAAGCGGGAGCTCCCGCGTCTGAGCCACTATGCCGGCGGTTTCCAGTACCGCATCCCTACTGCCGGGGCAGTGGTCGAAAACGGCAGAGTACTGGCGAATGTGCAGCTGCCCGGCTTCATCATCCGCTATACCACCGACGGCACAGAGCCAGGCGAAAAGAGCCCGGTATACACCGGCCCGATCAGCGAAAAAGGAGAGATCAAACTCAAAGTATTTTCTCCCTCCGGCCGCTCCGGCCGCGTGTTAACGGTTGTGAACAAAGCGAGCTGATTATATAGTCGGTTTCGCCAGGAGAGAAGACCGCGTAAAAGGTCTGTCAGGTATACCTGGCAGACCTTTTTTTGTGGGCGTACATCCAAGAGCAGCTGCCCTCCGTTAAACTGTTCTCATATAGGTATACATTTTCATAATAAAGGCTGAAAATGAGCTTAACCTGGAATTATTCACTTCATGAAAAACAAATACTATGAAATGGCAAGGCAGAAGAAAAAGCACCAATGTAGAAGACCGTAGAGGTCAGTCAGGAGGTGGCTTTG
Organism: Pontibacter sp. BAB1700; assembly: GCF_000277005.1. NCBI lineage: Bacteria > Pseudomonadati > Bacteroidota > Cytophagia > Cytophagales > Hymenobacteraceae > Pontibacter > Pontibacter sp. BAB1700. The sequence continues at coordinate 3,461 of NZ_AKIS01000071.1, forward strand.
GGGGTGGCCGGGGCATCAGCCCGATGCTGCTGATCCCTTTGTTCCGGCTCCTGTTTTCGAAAGCGGGGCTCGTGATTGTAGCCGTGATCGCGCTGTTCCTTTTTCTGACAGGCACTAACCCGCTCACGCTCCTGCAGCAGTTTGTGGGGGGCGAACCCCAGTATGCCCAGACAAGCGACTACCAGCCAAGCCCGGAAGAGCAGGAGCTGGCCGAACAAACAAAAGTTGTGTTGGCAGATACCGAAGATGTCTGGAACAACATTGTGCAAGGGTACAGAGAGCCTACGCTGGTACTGTTTTCGGGGCAGGTAAACTCAGCCTGTGGTTCAGCTTCCTCAGCTTCAGGGCCGTTTTACTGTCCCGGCGATGAAAAACTGTACATCGATCTGAGTTTTTTCAGTGAAATGGAGCACAAACTGGGTGCTGGCGGTGACTTTGCACAGGCCTATGTAGTGGGCCATGAAGTAGGGCACCATGTCCAGAAACTCACGGGCGTGATGGACAAAGTAAACGCCATGCGGGGCCAGCTTTCCCAGACCGAATTCAACCAACTCATGGTTCGGGTAGAACTGCAGGCCGATTTCTATGCCGGTGTGTGGGCACACCATACCCAACGCTCCACAGGCTTTCTGGAACCTGGCGACCTGGAAGAAGCCTGAACGCAGCCAGCGCCATTGGCGATGACCGCCTGCAGAAGCAAGCCACCGGCCGGGTAGTGCCCGACTCCTTCACGCACGGCACCTCCGCTCAACGCGTCCGCTGGTTCAGGAAAGGGTTCGAGACTGGCGATGTGCGGCAGGGCGATACCTTCAATGCGGCGGAGTTGTAGGTAGGTATAGCTATGGTAAAAATGAAAGCCTCTCCGGGAATGGAGAGGCTTTTCTGTTTGTCGTTTAAGAAGTTCTTGCCGTATTAGTTTTGCGCCCTGATGATCTCGTACTGGATGGGCTTGAAACTGTAGTTATTGGACTGCTCAGCGGAACAGGCGGTCAAACCGACGATCAAATCCATTTTGGCTTCCAGCAGTACGTAGTCACCTGCCTTGCTCGTAGGAGGGGCGACCGTTAACTTCCCGTCGGCGGAAAACTGCACATTCATAAAAATGTTGAAGGCTGTCGGCACATCATCGGGCTCCAGGCCAAAAGCTGCCAGGTTGGTGTAAAGGTTCTCGAAACAACTGGGGTGGTACTCCGGGTTCTGGTACATGATCTGAAAAGTCTCCGGACTGCAGGGAGCCAGCAGAAAATCGTTGCGGCCGTTCGTGTCCTCGAGTATTTCCATCATCTTGTGGCTTCTGTTGCTCCACAGGTGGTGCCCCTTCGTGATCAGAATGGTTTCCTCAAAGTCTAGCGTTTTCCCCGACGACAGTTTCTCACGCTTATCCTCAGCGTTGAAAAGCACCATGTCGCTCACCTGCTCCCCCTGCGGTCGATCACTTTCAGTTTGTCTCCTTTGTTCAGTTTAAAGGCAGCGCCAGTTTGTTTGGCAATCGTTTCTATCATGTTGTATGTCTTTTGTTAGGTCACGTCTTTATAATTTACCCGCCAGGAAAGGGCACTTCCAGCTATCATCACCTGGCGGCCACTGTACTGCGGCGCTTCCAGTCCTTCGCCAAAGTCGTTCAGCATCGGGTTGATACTTCCGTCGTAGGCGGCGTCCCGGTCGCGGATCACTTTCTTCATGTTCTCATACACCCCTTTGTCGCGCAGCTGCTCAAACTGCCGGTGCAGGTTAAAAGCCATGGCGGTATAGCCCAGTGCCCTGGCTTTGCGGCTGGCATTGGGGTGCAGGCCCACCACAAAGAAAGCGGTGCCGTTGTAGCTGAAGCTGAAATTCGTATCTGTTGGGTTGCTGCTCACTTCCGGGTCCCAGGGAGCGGGACTGTCGTCGCTGTCGTGCAGGCGCTGCAGCTGTGCCCATAGCTTGTTTTCAAATGCCAGCTCGTCCGTAGGTTCCTCTTCCTTAAAAAAGGCGACCATCGTCATATACTCGCTTTCGGTTGCCAGGGTCTCGGCTATGTACTGTTTCAGGTCATTCCCTAACTGCCTGGTGGTTTCGTCTGTGGCCATCCGGTCATACACGCCAATGCGCAGCTGTTTGGAGTTCAGGGCCGCCTTGGCACCCACGCAGGGGTATTCCGTTTCGCCTACTTTCTCGGAAATGCTACTGTATATGTCTTGGAGAGGTGCGCTATCGTTTGTTTCCAGGTCGTCTGGTCTAAAGTATGTTTTCGTAAGCATGAGGTTCAAATAATAGTGATAAAAAGAGACAACTCCATTGGCAGGAGTAAAAGCCTCTGATTAAAACAGCTGCGGCAACGGGAAGTTTAGAAAAGCTTTTTTCTGATGCTGCAAAGCTCTTTACAGCCTGTATGAGCATTTGCTCTAACCAATCTGAGCCAGCACTGCTTTGGTATCATCCTGACAGGTATGATAGATGCTTATACTCGGATGGGCTTAAAAGGGTGCTATTTTGCAGGCTTAAATTTGGGGGGAGGGGATACAGTTTAATGCGGCAGATAACAAACGCTATACCTGCTGCAGATCATAAAGTCGCCTGTCTCAAAGCCAGCTGCCAGGGCGGCTGCCTGTACCTCTTGGCTATACCTGTCTGAGCAACTGACATGCAGGTTTCCGTCGTCGCATAAATTTATAGCGACAGGTATCTCTCCGTCGGCAGCGACCAGAAAAATAACGGGCACATCCCACTTTCTCGCCTGAAAGAAGAGGGGCAGCAGCGTGGCAGATCACTGGTGTCGAGCAGGTAGTTATAGTCCTGGCTGTGCCTGCCAGCTATTCGCCTGAACAGGTTCTTTTTCCTGAAGTTTTCAAAGGGAAACTCATTCAGATCTGAGCGCAGGAAGTCCATCAGGTATAGCTGCGCCACACCGAGTGAGTTGAAGAATTTTTGCAACCGCAGTGGCAACTGCATCACATAGTCCGGCAGGTCCTCTGCTTCGTAGGCCAATACCAGATCCGACATAATGGGGGTGTCATCCGGCTGCCAGGCTGCCCGGTGATCATAATACTGGCGGTGCATCTTCGCTTCTTCCTGTATAGTCGCATCATACATGGCGGCATAGCTACGCTGGTAAGAGGCGATCAGGTTGTCGGCAAAAGGGGAGGAGCGGAAGATGCTGGCGCGGCGAATGGGGCGGATCATGGAGTAGGTATACCTGAACTCAAGGCTTAAGCCGAATAGAGTTAAAGAATGTCTCTTTGTCTTCTTCACTGGCGGCATTGCCTTCTTTGAGGTACCAGCAGTCGAACAGGTATAGGGTGCGGTCTACCACGAACATGCGCTTGAAGCAGGTCATGGGTTTGCCTGTCTCCGGATGCGTTGTGGTATAGGCGATTTCCTTGGCGGGTGATTCGCCAAAGGTATAATCCGTTTCCTTTATCAATTTCCCTTTTGCGGCGTTCAAGGTGCCATGAACAGCGCCCATCAGTACACCCTGTATGTCGCCCTTCGTCAGCTTCTCCTGGTGTGGCAACTGACTGGTCATGGCCATGAAATAGGTTCTGCTGTTGCTGGTTGCCAATATCTTCTGCCGGGCATCTTCATGCGTCTGCGGATCGAGTGGGAAGGCAACTGATATAGCCGGACTTAGTTTCGCTTCGATCCAGTCGGTTTTGAGGAACACAAAGGAGGAGGCAAGAAATAGGGTGAGGAGGAGTAAAGTTGTTTTCATGGATGTAGCATCTGATGAAGGTTGTACCTGTTAAGTTAGATATTCTCAGTTAAAAGGCAATGTGAATTTTTTGCACACGAAGCACTGACCAACACCAGCGTTATTTAATTTGATTGGTATGCGGTAGCTATACCTATTCCATAAAGCACAATGTAAAATTGCAGCTAATGCCCGCATAAAACAAAAGCCTCTCCGCACTTGGAAAGGCTTTATTCATTATCGAGCTTGTAGCAACAACTTGGTATGGAAGTGATTTAACCAGCTGTCTGAACTGCATAAAGTGGCCTCAGCATACATGCTGGATTATTCTGAAGATGCAGTAGACTCTTGCACATGAAAGCAATTCTTCCGGAGGTTCATGCCATAGGTATAGTTCGTAGACAGGATCACATCATTGCAGTCAAAATGCTTGATTACACCATCTTTCTGCAAGGCGACCACCCAGCACGTGTTCTGGTGCATGCCATAGTCGATGATGAAAATTGCCTGGCCCGTACCCAAAGGCGTTTCGACCAGTATCGTAGGTTTTAATTGAAGTATAGACATAAGGTGCGTTTCAAATTCATAGTTTTCGACACTTTAACTGATGAGTTGAACAATAGTTTAGGGCAAATTTATACCTGACATTTTTGTTCTATCGCGCAGCCTATGTTTGGGGCAATTCGGTTGGTCCATTCTCGTAGGGACAGGTCGCGAGCCAATGCCGTCAATTTAAGGACTCACAGTACCAATTTGTCATCTCGACAGAATGGAGAGATCTGGATTATATTAGAGCAATGGCATCATTTCAGATTTCTCACTAGCGTTCGAAATGACAGAAAAAAGCTTAAGTTGACGGCATTGGGTCGCAACCTGTCCCTACTATGGGGAATGCTTACGCCACACTCATCCCATACTCCTTATACCTGGCCTCGGCCTGCTCCATCACTTCATCCAGAATTGTTTGCAGCTCGTCGGCTTTCACTTTGAAGCGTAGCACTTTTTTCACGGCGAGCATCAGTTGGGCTTTGGTGTCGTCTTTCTTGTACCAGTCGGGTTGCTTGGCACTTTTCTTTACCTCGGCCAGTATTTTCTGCACGAGTTCTTTTATCAGGTCAAAGTCCTGAATGGCGTTGGGGTGGTTGGCAAGTATTTCGTAAAAGGCTTCTTCCTCCTGCGTGATACCGAGTTGTTGCAGGCGCTGGTCTTCTTCCTGCATAGGCTTGGCCACTTTGTCAATAAGCTCTTGCAAGGCCATCAGGTTGTCGAAGAAGTTGTTGTGGTACTGGGCAATAATGCGCTCCACTTCTTCTTTGAACTTGCGGTATTTGACCAGATTCTTGCTCGAGCGCACTTTTATTTCGTCGTTCAGAATCTGACGTATAAGCTCCAGTTTCAGTTCGTTGCCTGACTTCTGCTCTTTAGCGGTGGCCAAAAAACGCGTCGTTGATAATGGAGATATCCAGCCTCTCTATACCTGCCATCTGAAACACGTCTACCACCTCTTCGCTCTCGATGCTGCGGTGGAGCAATTCTTTTATCTGGCCTTCTTTTTTCTTGATGTTGGTTGTCGGGAACTTCACCTTGCGTACGGCAGCGCCCACGTGTTGAAAGAAGACGATGTCTATGGCAATGTCGTTAATGGCATCGTGCCTGCCCACGATAGGCGCTAGGCTGGTGAGCTTCTTTTCGTTCAGCATAAAGGCCTTGCATCGCTCATCGTCAGCAACCATGTGGTTTGTAGCCTGACTAACCAGCTTTATTTTATCAGCAGAACTCAGCGCGGGCCAGGTATGGAAATAGAAATCTTCTGGTAACTGCTCGCGTAGCAGCTGCACCATGTCGGTTGCCAGCTCAAAAGCTTCTTCGATGTCGATGGTGACTTTGCCCTTGCCGCCAGCTGTGGTATACTTCTTGGTGGCGTTGCGCAGCTTGTCACCGATGCCAATGTAGTCGACAATGAGGCCGCTGGGCTTGTCGCGGAAAACGGTAGCCACGCGGTTGACGGCCTGTATCAGGTTGTGCCCGCTCATCACTTTGTCGACATACAAGGTATGCATGGCCGGGTTGTCGAAACCGGTGAGCCACATATCGCGCACGATCACCAGTTTGAGCGGATCGTCCGGGTCTTTGAAACGGCTCTTGACGGCCTCCATCTGCTCTTTACCACGCACATGCGGGTGCCACGCTTTCGGGTCTTTGGCAATGTTGGTGGTCATGATCACGGCTACTTCAGGACAGCCTTCCAGGGCGGTGAGGGCATCGTAAAGCTTCACGCAATTGCGGCGGCTCATGCACACGATCATGGCTTTGCCTTCCAGGTTTTGGGTGCGGGAGGTATAGTGCTGCAATATGTCGCGGGCGATGGCTTCGACACGCTCTTTGGAGCCGGCGGCATCTTCCATGGCGGCCCACATAATACGGTTCTTCTCGTTCTCTTCCAGACCGGCGCTTATCTCTTCGGCCTCTTCTTCGAGCTGCTCGTTGGCCAGGTGAAGTTTGGCCAAACGCGGCTCGTAGTAAATCGGCACCACGGCTTTGTCTTCGGTGGCCTGGCGGATGTCGTAGGTATGGATAATGTCGCCGAACACAGCTTCGGTGTCGGCGTCTTTGCTGTCGACAGGTGTACCGGTGAAGCCTATAAAACTTGCTTGCGGCAGGGCGCGGCGCAGGTTGTTGGCAAAGCCCTCTATGAGGCCATACTGTGTGCGGTGACACTCGTCGGCAATCACGATGATGTTTTCGCGGTTGCTCAGCACGGGGTGCTGCAATTCGCGGCCGGTGGCGGTGTCTTTGAGGTTAAACTTCTGCACGGTGCTGAACACCACGCCACCAGCATCGCCGCTCAGCAGGGCACGCAACTCGTCGGTGGTTTCGGCAATGCGCACGTCACCTACCAGGTCTTTAGCGGCCACAAAATCCTCGAAGAGCTGGCGGTTGAGGTCGAAGCGATCTACCTGCACTACAATGGTTGGGTTCTTCAGCTCTTGTAGCTGGCGCAGGATGCCGGTGTAAATGGCCATGGTAATGCTTTTGCCGGAGCGAGTGGTGTGCCATACCACGCCTATACGCCCGTCGCCGTAGGGCTTCACCGACTTGAGTGTTTCCTGCAGGGCATACCTGATGCCGAAGAACTGGTGGTACTTGGCGCCTTTCTTGACCAACCGGCCCCGGTCAGGCTCGTGGAAGATAAAGTGGCGCACGTATTGCAAGAGACGCTCGGGAACGAGCAGGCCCTTGATGAGCGTTTCCAACGCAAAGCCGTTGTTGACTACCTCGCGTCCGTCGATGCTTTTCCAGGCGGCGAACCACTCCAGGCCGCTGCTGAACATGCCGTGCAGGGTGGTTTGGCCGTCACTCACCACGGTAATGGCGTTGTACTCGAAGAGCTGCGGAATCTGGTGGGTATAGTGCTGCACCTGGTTGTGGGCACTCTCCACGGTAGCGTCCTGTTTGAACATGTCCTTGAACTCGAAAAGCACGAGCGGCAGTCCGTTCACGAAAATGATAAGGTCGGGTCGTCGATTGCTGTTACCGATGATGGTGAACTGGTTGACGATCTGAAACTCGTTCAGGTATAGGCTGTCATAGGCGACAGGGTAGAAGTGCTCAAAGTGGTCTTTGCCATTATCGTCTTTCCAGGTTTTGTCGAGTCCTTTGCTGAGTTTGAGGTGGAAAGCGTGGTTGCGCTGGTGCAGGTCGGCGCCGTGGTTGTAAAGAAACTCCTGTTTTACCTCGGCCAGCACTTTGGCGGGCACATGCGGGTAACGGCGCTGCAGAAAGGCCTCGAACACGTCTTCGAGCACGGCCTTACTCAGGTCACGCTTTATTTCGGAGCCGTGTTGGTAGGTATAGGGCTCCTGCTCGCGCAGCCAGTCAATGGCCGCTGCCTCTATGTCGCTCTCAGCTAAGTACTGGCTCATAAAGCGCTGCTGGTTTGATTTGCATTACATCAATTTCTCCCGACATAAGTTTGGGAAGAAGGGTGTCGCGGAGGGTAGATAACTTTATATTTTCAAGTTGATTGCTAAGTATCTTCAACATGATTGGCTCAACCTTGTGATGAAAATCTAAGAAAGATTCTTCATTAGGTATGGCAACTTTAATATTTGAGAATAAGCTTGTATTGACGTTTAGGGTAGCTGTACCTCCTGAACCCAAATCTTTAAGATGCTGCTCTTTTGACTTCATCAAAAAGTACGAGTAGTAGCTATAGCTTTCATTTTTAGGTACTATGGTGTTGATTTGCTGATTTGTCTGAGATGGTTTGGTTGTAATTGACACTAATCCAACTGTTGCAATACAGCTAACACAAATACTGCCTTTAGGGACGTATTTATTTTGTTGAGATGAAGCACCCTGTGTTGATAAAGAATCTATTGTTGAAACTATAAAAGTTTCTCCATGCATATCAGGTATTTTGATAAAAGGTGTTTCGCCCTCATAGTACTCTGGCTTGGATTTGGAAGGGGTTTTGCCACATACTATTTTGCCTAAATCACTAACTTTTCCCCATCTCCACCCCTCCGGCAGATTCTCTTCATCAATACCATCCACGAAATACTGCCGAAAGAGCGTTTGCGCCATTTGCTCCAGCGTTTGGTTCATGCGGCGGTTCAGCTCTATTTTGTCATCCCAACATCTAGCAATATTAGCTAGTTTATTTTGAATGTTTAAAGGAGGTAATTTGATTTCTAATTCTTTAAGAATATTTAAATCAAACTTTCCAGCGCCAATGCCAGTTGCTTCAAGTTTGGTATTTAGCATAGCCTTATTGCCTTTTATCCAATAAAGCAAGTACCAAGGATCAAGGATGGATTTATTTACTTCAATTGCTTTTACATCCTGATTAAAGGCTACTGGTTTAGTTACAATGCCAACAGGAATATCTTTAAAGAGTCCACTACCTCTTACCAAAAGTAAAATTGAATCTTCGTTAGCTAGTCTGGAGCCTTTGTCTAAACCTTCTTGAGTTATGAATACATCGGAGGTTGAGATAGCATAAGATGTTAAGTTCTTAGCGCTAATCCATGGTATTGTACCACCCCAATACTTTTGGTCGAGCTTCGGTGGGGTACTTCCAGATTTCCACTCCGTTAACTCACCCAGTCTATATGATTTAAATTCAGGCATTAATAATTTATAGTAGATAATTTGTACTATTTACAAAAAAATGAAGGGTTTAAAGTAAGATTAATTAATCTGCTTTCTGATTTCCTCTACCCATGGCAAAGGTTTAATATTTGAAAAGAATGGCTTTTGCATAAGTTCTACATATTTTCTAGCAAACTTTATCTTATTAAAGCCTTCATTGTTGTCAAAAAAGGCTTTAATAGTTTCTTTCTCACTTTCTCTTAAATCAAAAAGTGTATAAGAGTTCAAGGGATTCTCAACTGGAGAATTTGCCTTAATCAGCTTTGCTAGAGCGGTGTCTTCATGTGCAAACTCAAGCAAAGTCTGATAATAAACTTCTGGATTAAGACAATCCTCTATTTCTGTAGGTGGATTCATTGAGTTGCTGTCAACATCAATAAGTTTTGTGCCTTTATTTTTATCATTCCAAAGTCTCTGAAATATTAGATGTTTGTTCTTCTCATAATCTACATCCACTCTTTCACTATCCGTATCTATTAAGCAGATAACTTTACCCTTAATATTATAATCAGGGTCTTTAACTGGAGATAATAAGTTGCTGTATAATTTTTTTTACCTCCTTATAGCTACCTAAGGGTAGAAGGCGAAGTTTATTATTGATTATTTCATCTTTAAATACCTCTTCAAAATATATTTTTTCAGATAGACCTTCACACACTATCCAGTTATAAGGCTCGTCCTGAATCAATGAAAAAAGTATAGATTGAACAAGGTCATTATAGCTTTTAATGTTATAGTCGACTGGTAAAGGGCCCTTTACTTTTTTTCTGCTTTGTGTAATAGTTTCTCTATAATTGTATAGATTAAAGAACTTGACAGATGTCTCATTTTTATCATTTTTGATAATTGAGGTTGCACTACCATTAATTACAATTGGTAAATAACCGTACCAATGCGTCGAAACAATAATCTGATGGTTGTTCTTGCTTAATCCTATCAACTTTTCAAATTGTCCATAGCAAGCGGAGATATGCAGGGAGGCCTCTGGCTCATCGATAGCAAGTATAATATTTGAATCTCTATCGTGATTGTTTAACAAGAATGAGTAGGCGACATCAATTAAGGCCTTTTCTCTTTTCACCAGAACTTAATTCACTTACTGGAATTCGTTTTGAACCCGAATTTGACTTTTTGTTCAATACTTTAATTGAAAAGTATGCCTCAATAATCTTTGAGACTAGATCAGGCATCGTCAAACTATTTTTAAAATGCCTTTATACTCATAGATTTCTAATACATTCTCAACATCCTTTACAAAAGCATCAAGATCTTTATTTATTTGTTTAAGCGTCGATTGTTTAATAGCCTTCTCTATCTCTGCTTGGATATTTTTATCCATAAGCTTTTGCATTTCCTGTGTCTCCAGTTTTGTATAGGTATGTACATCAGTATCAACAGGTATATACAGATATGAGTAGTGCGAAACTATGTAATCATAAAAACCTTTAAAATACTTCTGTAATTGTTCCTCAGTATGCTGAATTGCTGGATTATCGCTTATGAAGTTTAAGGAATTATGATACGAACCAAAATATATCCCAGATTCACTATACTTCTTTCCTATTAATATAAGAAAGTAATCTTCCTCACTATACACTTTCTTCAGTTCCTCTCGATGAACGTAGAAATCATCAAGACTTTTTGACTTTGTTTTAAGTTTAGTATTCCAAAGGAAATTCGACAGCTTTTCTGCTTTATCATATTGTTCAGCATCTTCTCTCTTATCTTTCCTTAATTTATCCTTTTTAAGTAAGAAGACTGGCGCTATGAAAGGTATATTAAGTCCTCCTAACCCCCCTTCATATTTTGCTTCGTTATTTAATGGCCAATCTTGGTTGTTTTTCTTATTTAAAGCACAATCTAGAGCTTCCAAAACTGAACTTTTACCCACACCATTATCACCTATTAAGCTTGAGAAACCGATTCCCTCAGACAAAGGGATAAAACTAATTCCTTTATAAATTTTAAAA
>NZ_AKIS01000072.1:0-5192 GCF_000277005.1 Pontibacter sp. BAB1700
AACCTAAAAAGAGACTACCTCAATTAGGTGCTCTTTTAGTTAGCGTCTGAACATCAGCTCGCGGTACTTCACCAGTGGCCAATCTTCATCATCCACCATCAGTTCCAGCTTGTCTACGCTGGTACGGATCGCTTCAAAATAAGGCATTACTTTCTCATTATAGAAAATCGCCTTCTCCCGCACATCCTCCATCTTGTTGGCAACCTTCCGCTGCTGGATCATGTCCACCGCATTGGTCTGGATCGTCTTAATATGACGCGAAATACGCTTGATGGAGTCCAGCGTGGACTCGGTATACTCATCTTCCAGGCCCAGGTCTTTCAAACCACGGATATTCTGGATCAGCTTGTTCTGGTAAGCAACTGCCGTCGGTATCACGTGGTTAAAGGCAAGGTCACCCATCACACGCGACTCGATCTGAATCTTCTTGATGTAATCTTCCAGCAGGATCTCATGACGAGCGGCAATTTCAACTCTGCTAAAGATGGCATGACGGGTAAACAGGTCTTGCACCTCCTCGCGGTGGTATACATCCAGTGCACGTGGCGTAGATTTGATATTAGAAAGTCCGCGCTTGGCTGCCTCTTCCTCCCACTCTCTAGAGTAACCGTTGCCTTCGAAACGAATAGCCTTGGAAGCAGCCACATACTCACGAAGTACTTGGATAATGGCCAGTTCCTTCTTCATGCCTTTGTTATCGATCAGGTCATCCACTGCCACACGGAAGTCGATCAGCTGATCGGCTACGATGGTGTTGAGCACCGTCATTGAAGAAGAACTGTTTGCAGAAGAGCCCACAGCACGGAACTCGAACTTATTACCCGTGAAGGCAAATGGAGAGGTACGGTTGCGGTCGGTGTTATCGCGAAGAATCTCCGGGATCTTGTCTATACCTAGCTTCAGGTACATGTTGTCGCCTTTCTCCATCGGCACTTTGGCAGTGCGCTCCAGCTCTTCCAGTACCGCCGTCAGTTGCTGGCCCACAAATACCGACATGATAGCAGGAGGCGCTTCGTTAGCACCCAGTCGGTGGTCGTTGCTGGCAGAAGCGATGCTGGCACGCAGCAGGTCGGCGTGCTTGTGCACAGCCATGACTGTGTTAATAAAGAAAGTCAGGAACTGCAGGTTTTCCTTTGGTTTCTTTCCAGGTGAGAGCAGGTTCACACCTGTGTTGGTGCTCATAGCCCAGTTGTTGTGCTTGCCGCTGCCGTTAACACCTTTATAAGGCTTCTCGTGAAGCAATACTTTAAAGCCATGGCGCTCAGCCACACGGTCCATGATGTCCATCAGGAGCTGGTTGTGGTCTACGGCCAGGTTGGCGTCTTCAAAGGTTGGAGCACACTCAAACTGGTTTGGAGCAACCTCGTTGTGGCGGGTGCGCAAAGGTATACCCAGCTTCAGGGCCGACTTTTCGAAATCTACCATGAAAGAGTGCACGCGGCTAGGGATAGAACCAAAATAGTGGTCTTCCAGCTGCTGGCCTTTGGCAGGCGCATGCCCGAAAAGGGTACGACCAGTCATTACCAGGTCGGGACGGGCCTCATACAGGGCGCGATCCACGAGGAAGTACTCCTGCTCTATACCTAAGGTAGTGTTCACCTTCACCACATCCTTGTCGAAATACTGGCAAACCGGAACAGCCGCCTGGTTGAGCAGGTGTAGGGATTTCAGTAAAGGTGTCTTGTAATCAAGCGCCTCACCGGTATAGGAAACGAAAATAGTAGGTATACAAAGCGTACGGGTGCCGGCATTCTCGATCAGGAAAGCAGGCGAAGACGGATCCCAGGCACTGTAACCGCGTGCCTCGAAGGTATTGCGTATACCGCCGCTCGGGAAAGAAGAAGCATCCGGCTCCTGCTGCACCAGGGCGCTGCCTTTAAAGCTTTCAATCGGGTCGCCCTCTCCGGTCAGGTCAAAGAAAGAGTCATGCTTCTCGGCTGTAGCCCCAGTCAGTGGCTGGAACCAGTGTGTGTAGTGCGTAGCGCCCTTGCTCATGGCCCAGGTCTTCATGGCGGCAGCCACGGCGTCAGCCAGGTTTCGGTCTACTTTCTCGCCAGCGTCAATCGTAGCGCAAAGTCTTTTGAAGTTCTCCGTAGACATGGTGGCACGCAGGCCGAAAAGCCAAACACGTTTTCACCGAAGTATTCTGAAATTTTACTGGATGGCAGCACTACCTCTGCCGGTTTGCGCTGACTTACCAGTTCGAGCGCCTTAAATCGAAGAATTGCCATGGGTTAAAGAGGTTAGGGTATAAATTTACACCAAAGGTATAGAGTAAATAGATAGCTTGTATCAGATAGGGTATTATTTTTTAGGGGGTAACACTGGTTTATAGTATAAAATTTAATAACACCCCCTGTTTTTGACAGGGCATATTCATTATATTACTATAATTACGACTTCAATATATAATAAGTAGCGGTATAATCTGAGCAGGCTGAATTTTAATAGAACACCTGACGTTTAAGAGAGGATACATAAGTTGTATATTTGCAGCCGTGATACGAAGCCTTTTATATCAGCCACTCTACTTTCTGTTCTGGGTGCTGTACTTTGTTGCAGCCAGAGCCACCTTTCTGCTTTACCATGATAACCGCACACAGGAGTTATCGCAGGCCGACCTTTTGACTATTTTTGCCAAGGGGCTTCGCCTGGACCTTTCTTTTAGCTCGTATATAAGCGCTATACCCTTTCTGGCTATTCTGGCTACTGCCTTTTCCCGGGACTGCGGGTGCGAAAGTTTATCCGCTACTATACTTATATCATACTCGTGCTGCTGTCGGTGTTGATGGCGGTGGACCTGGAACTCTATACCTACTGGGGTTTCCGGCTCGACTCCACGCCGATGCTGTACCTGAACACACCAGGCGAAATGGCAGCCTCTGCAGCAGCAGCTCCAATTCTGCTGTTGAGCATCATTGCGCTGGCCACCAGCCTGTTTTTTGCATTGCTCTTTCGCTATACCTTTGATTATAAAAATTACCACCTCAACTTTTCAAAGCTGAAGTATGCAGGTGTTGCGCTGTTGTTCACCGCTGTCCTGGTCCTGCCGATGCGGGGTGGCTGGCAGCAAATCCCGATCAACCAGAGTGTCGTGTATTTCTCGGAGAACCATATGCTAATCACGCCGGTCTCAATATGCCTTGGAACCTGATGGACACCATGCTGAAGTATAACGAAGAGACGCGCAACCCTTACAAGTACATGGACTATGAAGCGGCCGCTGCCAAAGTAGCTGAACTCTATGCTTCCACTGCAGACTCTTCTGAGAGAATTCTTCGCGTAGAGCGACCCAATGTGCTTTTCATCATTCTTGAAAGCTATACTGCCAAGTATGTGGAGCATTTGGGTGGGAGACCTGGCGTTACCCCTAATCTGGATAAACTGGCCAAAGAGGGAATCACTTTTACGAAGCTTTATTCAAGTGGCGACCGCAGCGAAAAAGGCATGGTGGCACTTCTGAGCGGCTATCCTGTGCAGACGACTACTTCGATCATCAAAAACCCTAAGAAAACAGAGCAACTGCCGCACCTGAGTCAGACATTCAAAAAGGCTGGTTATGGCACTTCATTTTATTATGGAGGAGAACTGGAGTTTGCCAACATACGCTCATACCTGCAAAACGGAAAGTATGACCGACTGATTGACAAGCATGATTTCCCGGCTGAGAGCTATAATTCCAAGTGGGGCGCGCATGACCATGTGTTGTTTGAGCGTGTGCTTCAGGACCTTAATCAGGAAAAGGCGCCTTTCTTTAGCACAGTCTATACCCTGAGCAGCCACGAGCCTTTCGAAATTCCTATACCTGCTAAATTTAAAGGAAACAAAATCAGTGACAAATTCAAAAACTCAGTTTACTATACCGATTGGGCATTGGGGCAATTCATGAAGCAGGCCCGGAAGCAACCCTGGTGGGACTCGACCCTGGTTGTACTGGTAGCCGACCATGGACATCCACTGCCTTATGATGATCCGAACTATAGAAGCACCAAGTTTCGCATACCTTTCATTCTGACAGGAGGCGCTTTGGCGGACAAAGGACGAACCGTTTCCACCATTGGCAGCCAGACTGACATTGCCACTACCCTGCTCTACCAGTTGGACCTGCCACACCAGGACTTCAAGTGGGGACGCAACCTGCTGGCGCCAAGTGATTATCCCTTTGCATTCTATGTTTTCAGGGACGGCTTTACTTTTATTACCCCCGGCAAAGTGCTGTCCTACGATAATGTGGCCAAAAAGCCTATCATCAAGGGCAAGGGTGTAACGCCCGAACAGATCGAACTGGGGAAAGCCTATATGCAATACTCCTTTGAAGACTTCGTCAGAAAATAGAAAGAGCGATGGGTATAGGCAAAGGCGTTGCGTGTAAAAAATTAGGCTGGCCAGTTAAAATGCTGATTAACAGCACTGGTTACATAGGCCTCTACTAACTTATTCAAAATTTAAATTCGTATCTTTGCACCCTGATTATGAAAAAGGTAGCATTTTATACACTGGGCTGTAAGCTTAACTACTCTGAAACCAGCACGATCGGAAGAATTTTCCAGGAGCGCGGTTTTGAGAAGGTGGAGTTTACCGATACGCCTGACATATACGTGATCAATACCTGCTCTGTCACTGACAATGCAGATAAGAAGTGCCGTAAGATCGTAAAGGAGGCACAAAAGCACTCTCCTAACGCATTTATAACGATCGTGGGCTGTTATGCGCAGCTTAAACCGAAAGAGATCAGCGAGATTCCCGGCGTGGATGCCGTATTGGGGGCCGCTGAGAAATTTCAGTTGGTAGACATCCTCGAGACATTCGAGAAGAAGGAGCATCCACAGGTATACGCCAGCGCCATCAGCGAAGCAAACACCTTCCACAACTCCTACTCTTTTGGCGACCGTACGCGCACCTTCCTTAAAGTGCAGGACGGCTGCGACTACTCCTGTACCTTCTGCACCATTCCGCTGGCCCGTGGCAACAGCCGCTCCGATAGCATCGCCAATGTAGTACGCTCTGCCAATGAAATAGCTGAGTCGGGTGTGAAAGAGATCGTGCTCACAGGTGTAAACACAGGCGACTTCGGTTTGCAGGATGGGGAACGTGTGGAGACCTTTTACGGATTGGTACAGGAACTTGACAAAGTAGAAGGTATAGATCGCTTCCGCATCTCTTCTATCGAGCCTAATCTGCTAAAAGACGAG
>NZ_AKIS01000073.1:0-9880 GCF_000277005.1 Pontibacter sp. BAB1700
AGAAGAGCGCCCTAACTAGGTGCTCTTCTTCTTTTATAGGGGCATTAGTTGCCTGAGGCAACCTGTAATGTATCTAAAACTACATCCTTCTGATCTGTGCACCCAGCGCATTCAGCCGGCCATCAATATTCTGGTAGCCGCGGTCGATCTGCTCCACGTTGTCGATGATGCTGGTGCCTTCGGCAGAGAGAGCGGCGATAAGCAGGGCAACACCGGCGCGAATGTCAGGAGACGTCATACGGATGCCACGAAGCGGGATCTGCTTGTTCTGGCCGATCACAGTAGCGCGGTGCGGGTCACAGAGAATAATCTGAGCACCCATGTCGATGAGCTTATCCACGAAGAACAGGCGGCTCTCGAACATTTTCTGGTGCACCAACACCGTACCTTTTGCCTGCGTAGCCACTACAAGAGCCACGCTCAGCAGGTCAGGCGTCAGACCTGGCCAGGTATGGTCGGCGATGTTCAGGATGCTGCCATCGATGTAGGTGTCTACCTCGTAGCGGTCCTGCTCAGGTATAAAGATGTCGTCGCCACGGAATTCCATTTTGATGCCCAGGCGCTGGAAAGTATCCGGTATAAGACCTAGCTCCGGTATCTGGCAGTCTTTGATGGTGATCTCTGAACCTGTCATGGCAGCAAGGCCAATGAAAGAACCGATCTCGATCATGTCAGGCAGCATGCGGTGCTCAGTGCCACCTAGCTGCTCAACCCCCTCAATTACGAGCAGGTTAGATCCAATGCCGCTGATCTTCGCACCCATGCGGTTGAGCATACGGCATAGCTGCTGCACATAAGGTTCACAGGCAGCATTATAGATCGTGGTGGTACCTTCGGCCAGTACAGCCGCCATCAGGATATTGGCTGTACCTGTTACAGAAGCTTCGTCGAGGAGCATATAGGCACCCTTCAGAACTTCGGAAGTTACGGTATAGAAATCATCCTCAGCGCTGTACTGGAAAGAAGCGCCCAGTTTTTCGAATCCTGTAAAGTGCGTGTCCAGTCTTCGGCGGCCGATCTTGTCCCCACCCGGCTTCGGCATTTTCGCTTTGCCAAATCGGGCCAGCATAGGTCCCACGATCATCACGGAGCCTCTGATGGCACGACCAAGCTCTACAAATCGCTCGGAGTCCAGGAAGTTGATGTCGATATCATCCGCCTGAAATGTATAGGTATCCTGTGCCAGTCGCTCAGTTTTTACACCCAGCGAACGCAGCAGGTCAATTAGTTTATTGACGTCGCGAATATCGGGGATATTAGAGATCGTTACTTTCTCGGGGGTAAGGAGTACGGCGCACAGGATCTGCAATGCCTCGTTTTTGGCACCTTGCGGAATGATTTCTCCGCGCAGTTTTGCACCACCTTTTACTTCAAATGAAGCCATTTAATACTATTTGTTTCGTTGATTGGAAGTTGTTCTGGTGTTTTTACGGCCACGGTTATCGCCTCCGCGGTTTTGCTGCTGCTGTGGGCGGTTGCTGCCACTGTCCTGCGACTTGCTGCTCACGGATTCGAACAGGTTATTGCTCTCGATCATGGCCAGGTCCAGGTTCAGTTTGCCTTTGGAGATCTGCTGAATGTCATTCAGGATCACGTCGTCGGTAATGCTGTCTTTGTTGTAAGAGCGGTAGAGTGTTTTCATCAGTTTACCGATTGAGATGGTCGCTGCTTCGCGCTCCTTATCATCTTCAAGCTCAGTAGCCCGCTGTATCAGTAGCTCTACGTTCTGGCCATAGTGCTTATACCTGGGCGTGCTCAGTGGGTACTCCATTGGCTGCGGCTTGTCGTTGAGGTACTCCATCGCACTGAGCGGGTATGGAGCATCCACGTCGAGCTTTGAGCCGGACATCACATAGAGGTGGTTCCATAGTTTTTGCTGAAAGTCCTGTGTGTCGCGCAACTGCGGATTTAGTTTGGCCATCAGGTTGACGAGCAGGTGCGACAGACGGGTGCGCTCTGAGCGGTCTTCTACCGACAGGATGTGGTTGACCAGGTCCTGAACGTTTCTGCCGTACTCGCGCAGCAACAGGTCTTGCTTAAAGGTGGTACTTGCTTCCATTATCTCAATTTATGAATCTCAAATGTAGGTATATTTTTGATTGAGTGAATGAGTGAGTTAGTGTATGCGTGAGTTATAATTTATTGACTGAATTAGTGATTTATAAAAAATTAATGACTGGAAAACTAATTCACTTATAAACAGTCACTCAACCACTGAATCAAAAATAAAAAAATCACTCAACCGCTAATTCACTCAATTATGAATTCGCAGCTTGGCAAAGCTCAGCAGCAGGGTTTTTTCGCCTACTTCGTCGAAGTTGATGATAGCCTTGGTGCTGTTGCCTTGCGTGTCTATTTTGGATACTACGCCAAAGCCGAATTTAGGGTGCTCTACTTTCATACCAGCCGCCAGATTCGACGTATCGCTTGGCTTGAAATCAGCAGGGGCGGTATAGGCTGTGGCGGCCTGCTTGCGGGCCGGTGGCTGCACCAGGCTGCTGATACTACTCTTGCGCTGCAGCACACGGTCAAACACGTTTCCACCGCCGCCGCTGGCCGTATTTTGCTCACCATACTTAAAGTTAAGGTACTTCGGATCGATCTCGTCGAGGAAGCGGCTCTTTTCGCAGGCGCGCAGGTTGCCCCATTGGTAACGGCTGGTCGCGTAGGTCAGGTATAGCTTCTTCTCAGCACGGGTGATGGCTACGTAGAACAGGCGTCTTTCCTCTTCCAGGTCAGCACGTGAGTTTAGCATCATCTGGCTCGGGAAGAGGTTCTCTTCCATACCTACGATAAATACATTCTTAAACTCCAGACCTTTGGCTGAGTGGATCGTCATCAGCGTAACGAACTCCCCGTCCATGTCTGCCTTGGTATCAGCATCCGTAATCAGGGCAATATCCTGCAGGAAAGCTGACAGACTCTTGTCTTCTTTCTCCGGATCGTCCACATACTCTTTTATACCGTTGAGCAACTCCTGTATGTTTTCGTAGCGGGCGAGGCCCTCTACCGTTTTGTCCTGGTAGAGGTCGTCGACTATACCTGAGTGCTTGGCCACATGCTTGGCTACCTCGAGGCATCGGTGTTATCGGCAATGCGGGCAAAGTCTTTGATCATGATCGAGAAGTTCTCAATCGCCGTACCTACACGATTGCCCAGGAATTGTCCGGCATTCTGAATTACCTCCCATACGCTGTGGTTAGTCTCATCAGCCGTTACAAAAAGTTTCTGCTCGGTTGTCTCACCTATACCTCGTTTCGGATAGTTGATGACGCGGCGCAGGGCCTGTTCGTCGTTCGGGTTTACCACCAGACGCAGGTAAGCGATAAGGTCCTTGATCTCCTTGCGCTGGTAGAACGAGAGGCCGCCCACGATCTTATACCGGATGTTCATGCGGCGCAGGGCCTCTTCCATGGCTCTGGACTGGGCATTGGTGCGGTACAGGATGGCGAAGTCGTCGTAGGAGAGATGGTTGCTCATTTTCTCCTCGAAGATAGTGGTCGCCACCAGTTTGCCTTCTTCGTTGTCGGAGTTGGCTTTGATCACCTCGATCAGGGGACCCTGTTCATTGTCCGTGTAAACGTCTTTCTTCAGCTGGGCTGAGTTGTTCTTGATCACCGAGTTCGCCGCGTTCACAATGTTCTTGGTAGAGCGGTAGTTCTGCTCCAACTTGAACACCTCCAGCTCAGGGTAGTCACGCTCGAAGTTGAGGATGTTCTGGATATCGGCACCCCGGAAGGCGTAAATGGACTGTGCATCGTCACCCACCACCACAATGTTACGGTTCTGGGCAGCCAGTTTGCGTGTGATCAGGTACTGCGAGTAGTTCGTATCCTGATACTCGTCCACCATCACGAACTTAAAGATGTTCTGATACTTGTTGAGCGCATCCGGATGGTCGCGGAACAGTACGTTGGTCTGAAACAGCAAATCGTCGAAGTCCATAGCACCAGCCTTGAAGCAGCGGTTGGCATACTGCTCATAGATCTTGCCGATCTTCGGACGCATGGAGGCCTCGTCGTCGGCCTGTATTACAGGATCATTCAGGTACTGCTTTACCGAGATCAGCTTGTTCTTTGCTGAGGAGATGCGTCCCAGCACCACATTGGGCTTGTACAGTTTGTCATCCAGGTTCATCTCCTTCACAATGTTGCGAATGAGCGTTTTGGAGTCATCTGTATCGTAAATGGTGAAGCTTTTTGGATAGCCAATTTTATCGGCTTCCGCTCTTAATATTCGGGAGAACACCGAGTGAAAAGTACCCATCCAAATGTTCTTGGCCTCGTTGCCGATCACTTTCTCGATACGGTGGCGCATCTCCTTGGCCGCCTTGTTGGTAAAGGTCAGGGCCAGTATGTTGAACGGATCCACTCCCTGGCTGATCAGGTAGGCGATCCGGTAAGTTAGTACTCTTGTTTTGCCTGAGCCGGCACCCGCAATGATCATGGCTGGCCCCTCGGTGTGGAGTACCGCCTTGCGCTGCGACTCGTTCAGTAAACTAATATAATCCATTTGCTTTCTTCCGCGTGCTACTTTGATATTCCATGCAATTTACACATTCCTATCCGTTTTAGGAACGGCGATTGCACATTTAGAGAACCAGACAGCCCCTCCTTTTGGTTTCTTATAAAGTAATGCGTTTTTGGCCTCTCATTTGCGTGTCTTCGGGCAGGGCTTTTAGAGAAACGCCGCATTATCTGTATCTTTGTAAAATTGAGAAGGTTGGGGCGGGTTTTATACCTGTGCTATACCTGAAAAATATATGATCCCAAAACCACGCATGAAAAAGCTTCTTTTGCTCCTTGCACTGCTCCCGGCCGGCCATCTGGCTGTGGCGCAATCCGATACCACTCAGGTTGTCAAGGTGATTCCAGACTCCCTGAGACAGGCAAAGGTGCCACGTTCCGCCAAACAGGTATGGCGCACACCGGAAATGCAGGAGGCCATGGACCTTTACATCGGTCTGCAATTCAATGAAGCATACGCCAAGTTTAGACAGGCTGCTGCTCGGGATGAGGCAGCTGCTTATTACTTTATGGGCCGCATGCACCAGTACGGCGAGCTTCGGGAAGATGGAGCGCCGATCGATTCAATCATTTCATCCGACTCGGTTGCCTATGTGCGCAACCCGGAGAAGTTTTATAAAGCTGACCCGGACACGGCCCGCATTCTGTTCGAAAAAGCGCTGGAAGGCAGCAGCCTGTATGGCAACCTGGGCCTGGCAGAACTGATGACCTTGCGCAATGACGAGGACAAGCAGCGCTTTACCCGCCTGATGCGCAGCGCCGCCCTCGACATTCGGGATATGGCCATAGCGGGTGATGCCTTCAGTAACCGCATCCTGGGCAGTATGTACTATACCGGCTACGGCGAAATGGAGGACAAAGGCTATGCCTTTACCTATATCAAACGAGCCGCTGAGCTAAACGATGTGGCAGCCTATACCTCGTTGGCCAACCTATATCTGAGAGGGGAGGGCGTGAAAGAGGACGTGGCACAAGCGAAGTACTGGCTCGAAAAAGGTGCCGCTGTCGGTGAAAAAGAAGCACTCTATACCCTGGGCTTGCTTTACGAAGAAGGGAACCTGGGCAAGGTTGAGCCAGAAAAAGCACGCAAACTTTACCACGAAGCCATCTCACAGGGGAGTTCCAATGCGTTTGAGCAGCTCAAGTACCTCAACCAGTCTTCTGATCAAAAGCTGGTACTGGCAGCCATTGAACGTAACCCGGACATCGTGAAGCGCTCACTGGAGAATGGTGCCTATGTCAACACGGTGTCTGTGCCAAATGGCTATGATTTTGATTTCAGGCTGCGCACGCCGCTCATGCATGGCATTTTTATTCCGCTGCTGCTCGAAGACTACGGCGTGATCTACCAGCCTGATGTACGACTGCAGGTGGCTAGCCAGTTGCTGCAGGCCGGGGCTGACGTTAATGCAACCGACCAGGATGGCAAGACTGCCCTGCATTATGCCATGTCTGGAGCCCGCATCAATACCGAAGGCTTCGAGATTGAGCAGGCGCAGTTGCTGGATACACTGTTCAAGTACAAAGCTGATCCGAATATAGTGGACAACAAAGGCAATACAGCCCTGTATTATGCGGTGCGTTTTGCCAACGGCACCCATATGATGGAGATGAGCCGCCTGCTGCAAGGTGGTGCCAATCCGAACATTCAAAACCTGGAAGGCCTGACGCCGCTTATGCTGGCGTGTCAACTGGATGGTGGTAACGAGGTGATTGTGATGCTGATCAATGCTGGTGCAGATCCGAGCCTGCGTGACTACAACGGCAAGACCGCCATGGACTATGCAAAACGCGAGAGTGTTCAGAATATACTCGTAGCGGCAGGAGCGAGAGCACCAAAGCGTTAGTCTAAACTTATTTAACTTTAATTTTGTCTCATCTTTGCCGGTGACACCGGTATAAGAAGCTTATTTTACTGCCTACAACACATGATCGTTCTCCAGAATACCGTCATCAGCGACGACATCCGCGATAATTTCTTTGTCTGTAATCTCGAAAAGTGCAAAGGGGCCTGCTGCATAGAAGGCGACCTCGGTGCTCCGCTCGATGCAGAAGAACTGACTATACTGGAAGAGAACTACGAGCACATCAAGCCTTACATGACCGGAGCCGGTAAGCTGGCTGTGGAGGAGCAGGGGCTGTACATCGAGGATTTTGAAGGAGACTTTTCTACCCCGACCATCGAAAACAGAGAGTGTGCTTATGCGCTCTATGATAACGAAGGTATACTCAAGTGTGCGATTGAGCAAGCCTATTACGATGGAAAGATCAGCTGGAAAAAACCAATTTCCTGCCACCTGTACCCGATCCGAATCACGAAGTATGACGACTTTGAAGCACTGAACTATGACCGCTGGAGCATCTGTGCCGCTGCCTGCAATTTTGGAGCAGACCTGGGTGTTAAGGTATACCAGTTCCTGAAAGAGCCACTGATCCGCAAATACGGTGAGGTCTGGTATGGCGAACTAACGGAGATGATCGAGAATGAAACCCAAGCTGCTACTTCATAAGGTATAGACAGATAGTATAAAACAGCAAAGCCCGGCCTGAATGGTCGGGCTTTGCTGTTTTATCTGAGGTGCAATTATTTGATCAGACCAGCAGTGGCCCAAAGTTGCATCAGGTTATTTGACAGCTTATCGCCTTTGCCCTGTGCCTGTCGGGCCCAGTGCGTTGCCTGTTCGTAATCACCCGCAGCTTCGTAGGCAACAGCCAGGTTATGGGCAGCCCTTATACCTGTTTTGGTGGACAGATCCTGCGCCAAAGGCTGCAATGTGGTAATGGCCTGCTGGAACTGGCCCATCAGCAGCATCAGGTTGAGACCCTGAAACGGGCTGCCGGTGTAAATCTGCCTTGCCAGGAGTATCGGCTGCGGGTAGAAGCGGTCCCAGTAACTATAGCCGGTTTCCACAGCCAGTTGGTTTACGGCCGGACCAGCTTTGCCCATAGCGGGACCTATGGCGAGCAGCCCGCTTACTACTGTCCTGGAATCGTAGAAATCGGATTGCTCGATAGTTGCCTGATCTAACAGTATACCTGTGCTGTCGTAAAGCGACCAGGTGCTAGCTACGACCAGGTCATAGTTGGCCGTCCTGGTTTTGTAGCCATCCTCGTCTTCATAGCTATTTACTTCTTTCCCAAATCGTGTGTCAAACTTGTCAAGTGTCAGGATCAGGTGCGGGCGGTACTGTGTATACAATTCCTGCACTTCAGCCTCGCTAAGTTTTGGGGAGGAGGGAGGCAGTGTCACAGCCTGGTCAGGATTGATCAGCACAAAAGTGGAGTCACTGTAGACGGCGCCCATGACACCTCCGGCTGCCTGGTAAGCTCCTTCGCGCAGCACCTCTATCACATTGCCGTTTTTGCTTGAAGTTTGTGTAGTGGCGTCGTAGCGGTTGACTACCAGTACCTTCCATTGGTCAGGGCTCACCCGCACCACTGGAGGGCGCACTGTCTCCATCATCACCACCGACACGCAGCTGCTTAGCTGCAGAGCCAGTACACTCCATAACAGGATAGCCAATAGCTTGCTTGATTTCATTGCGGTTTCTTTTCAGATGCGGGACTAAATTAATCTAAATATGCTAATCACTCTATATTTTAAAACCACATATATCGGGCCAAACAAAAAAACCGGCCCATTGCTGAACCGGTTTTTTTTTCAATAATTCAATAAGCTTAGAGCGCTCCGAAATCGAAATTATCTAGGTACGCCGTTGTGAAGTTTCCTTCCTTAAAGCCCGGATCATCCATCAGTTTCAGGTGGAACGGCACTGTTGTCTTGATGCCTTCGATCACGAACTCGCTCAGAGCGCGCTTCATCTTCACAAGCGCTTCTTCACGCGTCTGCGCACTCACGATCAGCTTCGCGATCATGGAGTCGTAGTTCGACGGGATGGTATAGCCAGAGTAAACGTGAGAGTCTACGCGTACGCCGTGACCGCCAGGTACGTGCAGGTTGGTGATCTTGCCCGGAGAAGGACGGAAGTTGTTCTTCGGATCCTCGGCGTTGATGCGGCACTCGATCGCGTGCATCTTTGGATAGTAGTTCTTGCCTGTGATCTTCTCGCCGGCCGCTACTTTGATCTGCTCTTTGATCAGATCGTAATCGATTACCTCCTCAGTGATCGGGTGCTCTACCTGGATACGGGTGTTCATCTCCATGAAGTAGAACTCACGGTGCTTGTCTACCAGGAATTCGATTGTCCCCACGCCTTCATAGTTGATGGCCTTGGCACCTTTGATGGCAGCCTTGCCCATGCGGTCACGCAGGTCGTCGGTGATGAACGGGGAAGGGGTTTCCTCCACCAGTTTCTGGTGACGACGCTGGATCGAGCAGTCACGCTCCGAAAGGTGCGCAACCTGTCCGTGCTGGTCACCGATCAGCTGAATCTCTATGTGACGCGGCTCTTCGATGAATTTCTCCAGGTAGATACCGTCGTTCCCGAAAGCAGCCTTGGACTCAGTACGGGCATCGTTCCAGGCCTTGTCAAATTCTTCTTCGCTTTTGATGATACGCATACCACGGCCACCACCACCGGCAGTTGCCTTGATGATAACCGGGTACTTGATTTTCTTGGCCAGTTTCTTGCCTTCTTCCGCAGACTTAAGCAAGCCATCAGAGCCAGGTATAGTTGGTACGCCGGCCTTCTTCATGGTGTCTTTGGCAGAAGCCTTGTCACCCATGGCGTTGATCATTTCCGGTGATGCACCGATGAACTTGATGTTGTGCTCAGCGCAAATACGTGAGAATTCAGCGTTCTCAGACAGGAAGCCATAGCCCGGGTGTATCGCGTCTGCGTTGGTGATCTCGGCAGCCGAGATCAGGTTTGGCATGTTCAGGTAGGACTGGGCACTTGGCGGTGGACCGATGCAAACGGCCTCGTCGGCGAAGCGCACATGCAGACTTTCCTTATCGGCCGTGGAGTAAACGGCTACCGTTTTAATGCCCATCTCCTTACAGGTGCGGATGATGCGCAGGGCAATCTCGCCCCTGTTAGCGATTAGTATCTTTTTAAACATATTGTCGGATTTGAAGATTTGGAAACGTGAGACTGTCGTGAAAATGATATAAAAATGGAGAGGGACATGCCTTCTCCATTTTCAAATCTTCACATTTTCAAATCAATGAATTAGCTAGGATCTACCAGGAACAGTGGCTGATCGTACTCTACTGGGTTGGCGTTGTCTACCAACACTTTCACGATCTTGCCTGATACTTCTGACTCGATTTCGTTGAAGAGCTTCATCGCTTCGATGATACAGATCACCTGGCCCTTTTTCACTTCGTCACCTACGTTGACAAACGATGGCTTGTCTGGACTGGAAGAGCGGTAGAAGGTACCGATCATAGG
>NZ_AKIS01000074.1:0-2350 GCF_000277005.1 Pontibacter sp. BAB1700
ACAAGAAAGTGTTTCAAGGCATGGCTGACAAAGCCTTTGATAATACGATATACAAAACAGACAAAAGAGAGAAACAAGTATGAGCGAAACTAACAACCCCCTGTTCGATAACGAGCGTGAACTTCTGGAGCGTCAAAAAGAAGAATACAAAAACGCGCTCATGGGTGATGTGGATCAGATAAAGACACAGGGCCAGCAGATGGGCAAAAAAGTCGCCATTGCAGGCGGTGTGCTGGTAGCAGGGCTCCTGCTGAAGAGCATGTTCAGCGGCGGTAAAAAAAAAATTAAAAAACTGAAGAACAAAAAGGCTCTAAAGAGTTCAAAGTCCAAGAGCAAGGAGACGGATGCGCTTGGCTTCAACAAGTATGCGCACGACCAGGAGGATAGCTACACCGCAAGAAATGCGAATATGGCAGGGTACAATTCCTTTGTACATGAGCAAGAGGACGACTATACCTTGTCATCAGAACGCATGCCACATACCCCGCAGCAACAAACCGGCGTATCTAAAAGCTTTGTAAACTCTGAACTGATGCAGGTAATCAGTCAGCAGCTCATGGCCTTACTCCTTGTATACCTTACTAAAAAGGTAGAGGAATACTTAAGCACTGTTTCTAAAAATAACGATATTGCAGCAGCACCCATTGAGGTGACTGAAGTAGAAACGATTGCTTATACCATTCCAGAAGAGGATGCCATTCAACAACCTTTGTAACAGACAGCAGCATGAGCCAGGCAGAAAGCACTTCGCCCTCCTGATCGACCCCGATAACCTGGACGAAGCTTCCTGCCTGAACCTGCTCTCTCTTAGTGAAACCCACCAGGTAGATTTTTTCTTTGTCGGCGGCAGCCTCATCACCACTGATAACCAGGCCGCCATCATCAAACTTATCAAAGAGAACAGCACTATACCTGTCATTCTCTTCCCAAGCAACAGCCTGCACATTGACAAGCAAGCTGACGGCATTTTGCTACTGTCCCTTATCTCTGGCCGCAATCCTGACTTCCTGATCGGCCAGCATGTGCTTTCGGCTCCTATTCTCAAAGCCAGTGAACTGCAGGTATACCCTACCGGCTACATGCTCGTAGACACCGGCCGCCAAACCACTGCGTCTTACATGAGTGGCACCACGCCTATACCTTATGACAAGCCCGCGATTGCCGCCTGCACTGCCATGGCCGGCGAGCTGCTGGGCCTGCGCTACATCTACCTCGACGGAGGCAGCGGCGCTATGCAGCCCATCAGCGCAGACATGATCAAGGCGGTACGACAGTCGGTGGAGGTTCCCATCATAGTGGGAGGAGGCATCAATACGGCGGCCAAGGCAAGAGCAGCACTGGAGGCTGGCGCCGACGTCATTGTGGTAGGTAACCACATAGAAAAAAACCCCGGCTTTCTGGCCGAGGTTTCTCACACTATTGCTTCTTATAATCTTGCCTTAGATGTTCATCGCTGATTCGCGACGACGCATCTTACCGGCAGGTATACCAAACATCATCTTGAAGCGACGGCAGAAGTAAGCTGTATCTTTGTAGCCCACATCCTTACCGATTTCGCGGATGCTCTTCTTCGTAGTACGAAGCAGGAACACAGCACGCTCCATGCGCTGGTACTCAATGTAATCCTGAGGGTTAATGCCTGTCAGCATCTTGAAATACTGGCCTACATAGTCCTCAGAAACGTTGGCCACGTTAGAAAGCACTTTGTTAGACAAGTCGCCGCCCAGGTTCTCTTTGATGTAATTGAACAGGTCAATAAGGCGAGGGTCTTTGAAGTAGGTGCTGTTCGTAGCCAGCTGCTCCACAAACATTTTGTTGCGCAGGATGTGACGCACGATCTCTACCACGATGTTCTCGGTGTAGATGCTGATCAGACGCTCCTTGCCTGGCAAATCCTGCATGCTTTCTTCCACTACCTTGATCACCAGGTTAGCCAGCTTGTTGTTCCCTGAGATCAGGAAGGCAGGCAGGTCAAGTGATGCAAAGAAGTTAACTGAATCGAACACTTTCGCTTCGAAGCTCACATAGCTGTGGCTCTCTTCCGCGTCGCCGATCAGGTCGAGGTCGTTGTTGCTCTTAAAGAACTTCTCTCTGTTGGTGATCAGGTCATCGTTTGTGATGGATCTGCCATCGCCGGAACCATAGGTTACCTTTGTGCTACGTCCACCCGGTATAAAGAGCAGTTCGCCCTCTTCTACCATCTGTTCCTCCTCACCAAAGAAAATTGTACCTTTATGAAGCAGAATCAGGTTGTTGCCTACGTCGTAGTAGTTGCGTACCGAGAACGGCTGCTGCAACACCAGATTTTTCGCTTTAATGAACCGCACCCCAAGCGACTCAATAATCTTAT
>NZ_AKIS01000075.1:0-42708 GCF_000277005.1 Pontibacter sp. BAB1700
TAAAATTTAAATTTATTGCACCGTTATTTATCTAATGTTATAACTTAAAACTTAGGCTTGAAAAACATATCCTGCCTAAACGTTCTGAATACAAACAAATGTGAATACTTATATATATTTCAGCCTTATTATAATTGCACTATTTTTCTTGCTATATTTTTAAAGATTTTTCCATCTTCACCTTAAAAATCTTTAATATTTCCACTGAAATTGACGGAGTTTATGCGTGGGTATGACACAAAGTTGTCTTTCTCAAGATTTGCAACAAGCTCTGTTATAGTGTATATTGATTGCTTGTTTATATGAGAGCCATGAAAAGAAAGACGCACCTCCGTGTTCGCAAAACGCATCGCTACCTAGGCCTGATCACAGGTATACAGTTTGTTATGTGGACCATTGGAGGCATATATTTCAGCTTCAGCGATATGAACGAGATACATGGTGACCACCAGCGCAAGCCTGGTGGCATGGCTTTCGAAAGCAACATGGAATTGGTCTCTCCTGCTGAGGTGATGACGCAGTTGCCTGGCCCTGCAACGGTCACGTCGTTGAGATTAATTGACATCCTGGGCACACCGCATTACCAGATCCAAATAGCTGACGGTCATCATTTGGGTGGAGCCGGGCATGACCATGGCCAAATGCCAGCCCAAACCATACTGGCTCTTGCTGAAACCGGTGAGTTGCGCCCGGCACTGAACGAGCAGGAGGCAATTGAACTCGCCCGCCATAGTTTTATAGATTCAAACGCTGTGGCCAGTGTGGAGTATCTTACCAAGGAAAATATAAACGGGCACCATGAGTACCGCGGCAGCGCCCTACCAGCCTGGGCTATCACCATGGAGCACCCCACCAAGACTACGGTATATGTAGCCGCTGAGCAGGGCGTGGTCACCAAGTTCCGGAACGACAAGTGGCGGGTGTTTGACTTCCTCTGGATGATGCATACCATGGATTACCAGGGACGCGATAACTTTGGCAACATCCTGCTGCGCGTGTTTTCGATTGCAGGTATTGTGACTATACTTTCAGGCTTTGCCCTTTACTTTGTGAGCAGTGGTTCACGTCGGAAAAACACCGCCAGACCACAAGATCGGAGACGGCCCGTTATCAGCTAACTTACACGAGCTTACGACACACTGCTATACAAGCCCTGCCACTACCGGCGGGGCTTTTATTTTTGGAAAAGGCGAAGCAAAAGGGGAAATTGCATAACTAACCTTATTTCACGATCACCCTTAAAACAACCGTACCCATGAGAAAAATTTATGCACTCGCCACGGCGGCACTGGTCTTTCTAAGTCAGTGGACGATGGCGCAGGCAGACCTCTCCTACTACCTCCCGCAGGATGTAACCTACAACAAAGAGTTTCTGACACCCAAAGACATTCTGGGCTACAACGTGGGCGAATGGCATGTGAGCCATGACCAGCTGGCCATGTACATGCGGCAAATGGCGCAGCTCTCCGACCGCATCACGATTGAGGAGTATGCCCGCACGCACGAAAACCGCCCGCTATACCTGCTCACCATCACTTCCCCCGAAAACCACAAGAACATCCAGCGCATAAAGGAGCAGCACCGTCAGCTGACTGATCCGAATGCATCCGGCAAGCTCGATATCAGGAACATGCCGGGCGTGGTGTGGATGGGCTACAGCGTGCACGGCAACGAACCGAGCGGCAGCAATGCCTCTTTGCTAGCCGTATACCACCTGGCTGCGGCTCAGGGGCCTGAGATTGAGAAGCTGCTGAATGAGACTGTTATCCTGATCGACCCTTCGATCAACCCGGACGGACTGAACCGCTTTGCCAGTTGGGTAAACACGCACCGCAGCAAAAACCTGGTGACAGACCCAAACAGCGAAGAGTTTTCTGAGGCCTGGCCACGTGGCCGTACCAACCACTACTGGTTTGACCTGAACCGCGACTGGTTGCCGCTCCAGCACCCGGAGTCGAAAGGCAGACTGGCCAAGTTCCACGAGTGGAAGCCAAATGTGCTCACTGACCACCACGAGATGGGCACTAACTCTACTTTCTTCTTTCAACCTGGTATACCGAGCCGCAACCACCCGCTCACCCCGGCTCGCAATTATGACCTGACCAAAAAGATTGCCGGCTTCCATGCCAAAGCACTCGACAAGATCGGTTCGTTCTACTATACAGAAGAGAGCTTTGATGACTTTTACTATGGCAAAGGCTCTACTTACCCGGATGTGAATGGTGCCATCGGCATCCTGTTTGAGCAGGCGAGCTCCAGAGGTCATGCGCAGGAGAGCGTAAACGGTGTACTGACTTTCCCTTTCACCATCCGCAACCAGTTCACCACTACTCTTTCTACTTTGGAGGCGGTGCAGAACATGCGCGAAGAGTTGCTAAACCATCAGCGTGACTTTTACCGCGATGCCCTGAAAGAGTCTGCTAAAGCTCCGGTTGGAGCTTATGTGTTCCACGCCGAGAAAGATCCGGCCCGTGCTTATCACCTGGCTGAGATCATCCACCAGCACCAGATCGACATCTACCGTCCGCAGGAGAAATTCACGATCAACAATGTGACCTATACCCCTGAGAACAGCTACATCGTGCCTACCAACCAGCCGCAGTACAAGCTGATCGAAGGTATGTTTGAGCGCCGTACTTCGTTCCAGGACAGCCTGTTCTACGACGTATCGGCCTGGACGCTGCCGCTAGCTTTCAACCTGGAGCACGCTAACCTGACATCACGCCAGTTCAAACGTAACATGCTTGGCCAGAAACTTGCCTCCGTTGACTTCCCTGCGGGCCAGGTAGTAGGGGGAAACAGCGCTTATGTCTATGCGTTTGAGTGGCATGGCTACTATGCTCCAAGAGCCCTCAATACCCTCTTCAACCATGGTTTGCAGGCCAGAGTGGCCACGGATCGATTTACAGGTGCGAATGGTAAGCAGTTTGACTACGGCACCATCCTGATACCTGTGACAGGTCAGCCAGTCAGTGCGGAGCGCATACACGAGCTGATGACTCAAATCGCTAAGGACAATGGCATCATGGTACATGCTATCAGCACCGGATTCACAGAAGGCATCAACCTGGGGAGCCCGGGCATCTATACCTTGCAGCAACCTAAAGTAGCCATGCTGATCGGCGACGGCGTGAACAGCAACGACGCCGGTGAAGCCTGGCACCTGCTCGACCACCGCTTCGATATCGTCACTAGCCTGATCAATGCCGAGTCTGTGAACCGCGCTGACCTGAGCCGTTACAATGTGATGGTCATGGCCGATGGCTCTTACGGTAGTATTTCGGAGATCGGTAAGGCGAGACTCCGCACCTGGGTGCAGCAGGGCGGTACGCTGATAGGTATGGGCAATGCCACGCGTTGGCTTGCCGATAACAAGATTGGTAATTTCACCTTCAAGCAGGGCGAAAGTAACAACACCGAGCGACTGCCATACGCTACTATGAGCAACACGACTGGTGCACAGGTGATTGGTGGTGCCATTTTTGAAACCAACCTCGACCTGACGCATCCGCTGGGATATGGCTACTACAATAGCAAACTGCCTGTGTTCCGCGACAACCGCTTGTTCATGGAGCCTTCCAAGAGCCTTATGCCAACCCGGCGGTATACACAGCCAACCCACTGCTGAGCGGCTACATTTCCAAACCGAACCTGAAGCAGCTTGGCAATACGGCTGCAATCTCGGTGTCGGCTTTGGGTGGAGGTAAAGTCATTGGCATGACAGACAATCCGAATTTCCGTGCCTTCTGGTTCGGCACTAACAAGTTGTTCCTCAACAGCATTTTCTTCGGCCAGATCATCAGCGGAGGTTCCGCCCGAGCAGAGGAAGCAGCGCATTAACAAGCGATTATAAACCATCTTTTAACAGAAAGGCCAGCGCAAATGCGCTGGCCTTTCTGTTTTTGTGAACGATGGACTTGTACCTTATTTGAAGCGGTAGCCTAGCACGATCTCGTGTGAACCGGCACTCTGGTGGCGCATGCGCGACACGGTGATGTCGTAGGTATAGCTCAGTTGAAACTGCTCCTGAAACTGCACGCCTACCAAACCCACGATCGCATCCTGTGTACGGTAAGAGACGCCTGCCCATACCTGGTCATCATACACAGTCTTCTGGCGACGCTTGCTCATGTGGTAGGCCGCTTTCATATTGAAGTCAGCCTGAACCGGGGCGCCTGCACGTACTTCAGCAAAGCAGAAGGCATCAGCCGAATTTTGTCGTGCACATCGAAGTTATACCCGCCTGACACAAACAAGTGGCGCGAAAGGCGGCTAACCTCTTCTCCCCCATCCACTTCGTGTATCTTGTTGCCAAGCACCTGAAACAGGGAAACACCGAAGTAAAAGTCTTCTGAGTGCATGAATGTACCGAGCGTCAGGTCCGGCATAAAGGCGTCTACGCGGCCATGGTTCGTCACTGGGTCACGCTCGTTGGAGCCGTCTGCCAGGCGCACTTTGGCTGGATCGAATCGAAACTGCTGGAAACCTGCAGAAAAGCCCGACGACAGGTAAATGCTTCGGTTCAGCGGCACGTGGTACGCATAGGAAGCCAGGGCGCCGGTGCGGGTCGTTGGGCCTGTCTGGTCGGTGTACACCATACCGCCTGCCCCATGGAAGCCCTGCGTCTTGCGGCTGCGCTTCAGGTGTCGGTTAAACAGGGCGCCCTCTCCACTCAGGTAGAAGGTTTTAGGTGCGCCCTCAAAGCCGACCCATTGGTTGCGGTAGCCCATCTTAACGTTTACATCCTTCTCAAACCCAGCTACCGCCGGGTTGAGAATGAAGTAATTGGTCATGTACTGTGAGTAAAGGGCTTTCTGCTGGGCCGACGCGGTGAAGGCAATCAACAAAAAGCAGAGAATTAATATATTATTTTTCATAACGGTCTCTTTCTAAAATGGCGAAACTTAACGCATGATGGTCACTGATGTCTTAACTGCCGGCGTATCGTCACCGAACTCGATGATGGCGTAGTAGGTACCATCTGGCAGTCGCTTGCCGTTGTTCGTACCGTCCCATTCTTTGCCATATCCTCTCGACTCGAATACCGGGCTACCCCAGCGGTTGTAGATCGTCACTCTGCAGTTAGGGAAAGTCTCCGGCAGGTTGCGAATCACCCAGGTGTCGTTGATACCGTCGCCGTTTGGTGTGAAACCGTTCGGAATGTCGAGTTCACCAAGGATAGTCACGTCAAACTCAACCTCTGTAAAACAACCGCTGGCATCACGCACTTTCAGGTAGTGTTTGCCACCGCGCAGGTTTAGGAACTCTGACTCGTTTACAAATTCTCCACCGTTAAGTGAGTAGACATATGGTGCCGTACCTCCGCTGATTGCGCTCACTTTAGCACTGCCTGAGTTAGGTTTACCTGGCATTCCATCCGTTACAGCCATTTCCACTTGCAGTGCGGCTGGCTCCTTGATCTCCACTGCACCCAATGTGATGGTACATGTAGAAGAGAAGCGGGTGATCACTTGGTAAGTACCCTTCGCCAGTCCTGTAAACTCCGGGTTTTTCTGGAAGGTCTTGCCATTGTCGACGCTGTACTCGGTGTTGGCTTCGCTTCCAGTGGCCTCGATCAGGATAGTACCGTTCTTATCGCCGAAGCAACTGATGTGACTCACATTCGCTACTTTGCTGGACAGACCCGCCACTGTTACCGGAACAGAGAAGGTACAACCTTTGGCATCTTTCACGGTGAGGGTATAGCTACCCGCCGCTATGTTCGCCAGGGTAGTAGAGGCAGAGAATTTAGTGCCGTCAAGTGAGTAGGTATAGGGCGCTGTGCCGCCTAGCACTTCCGTTACTTTCACTTCGCCGGCGGCATTGCCACAAGCAGCAGCCGATACGCTGAACTTCACATCTGTCAGCATTGGACTGTTTTGCAAGGTCACGGTTTGAACTTGTGTACAGCCGCTGGCATCTTTCACCATTATCTGGTACTCCCCTTCAGCCAAGCCAGTAAAGTTTGGCTCTGCTACGAAGTTGTTTCCGTCGATGCTGTAGGTATAAGGAGCCGTACCGCCTACGATCTCACTGATCGCGATGCGGCCGTTGCGCTCACCGCAACTGGCATCAGTGCCGGTCGCCGTGAAGCTTTCTATTCCACCGCTACTCTGCACTGCCTGCTCTACTGTGATAGCACAGCCTTCTGCGTCTTTGATCGTGATGGTATAAGTACCTGCCGTCAGGTTGCCGAAAGTAGCAGAGGCTTGGAAGCTACCCCCGTTCAGGCTGTAGGTATAAGGAGCTGTGCCACCATCTACTGCCGTTACTGTGATAGAGCCGTTGGTCTCGCCGCAAGCAGCTTTGTTTGCTGTAAGCGTCGCTTCTTTCGGACCTTTCTGCGCTACTGTTACAGTTGTTACCGCACTGCAACCGTTGGCATCCTGCACCGTCACTTCGTACTCACCTGGCGCCAGTCCTGCGAAGGCAGCAGCCCCCTGGAAAGCTGAGCCGTTGATGGAGTAGGTATAAGGAGCTACACCGCCAGTTACCTTGCTAACTGTGATGGCACCGTCGTTGGCATCGCAAGATGCCGCTATGGTGCTTGCAGTCAGAGCCGAAGGACCAGCTACGTTGCCCACCTCCACTTTCTTCTCGATGGTACAGCCGTTGGCGTCTTTCACGGTGATGGTGTGCTCGCCAGCTGCCACTGAGGCAAAGACTGATTCGCTTTGGAAATCACCGTCGTTCAGGCTGTAGGTATAAGGGGCTTTGCCTCCTGTTACACTACTTGCCGTGATGCTGCCATTGGCTTCGCCACAGGTAGCTGTGGTAGATGCAAGCTCAAAGCCAGACGGACCGGCAATGTTCTCGATCACCACCGCTTTGCTGAAGGTACAGCCGTTAGCGTCTTTGATGTATACTGTGTGGTTGCCTGCCGCCATACCTGTCAGCTCAGCAGAAGGCTGGAAGTTTGTTCCATCCTTGCTGTAGGTATAAGGAGCACGGCCTCCGGTCACTGCACCGATTGTTACGCTGCCGTTGCTGGCACCGCAGGTAGATGCTTTCACCGTTGTAGCGAATCCTTCCGGACCATCGGTGTTGGTTACCGTCACCGCTTTCGCGAAGATACAGCCGTTGGCGTCTTTCACTGTCACCAGGTACTCTCCGGCAGCAAGCGCTGTAAAGCGATCTGATGTCTGGAAGTTGGTACCGTTGATGCTGTAGGTATAAGGCGCTGTTCCGCCGTCTACGTTGCTCACGCTGATCTGTCCGTTGCTGTTGCCGCAGGTTGTGTTCTGGGCTGAAGCAGTGAGGTCGGTTGGCCCTGTCACATCGTTGATTGTGATGGTCTCAGTGTGCGTGCAGTCATTGGCGTCTTTCACGGTTACAGTGTATTCACCTGCTACCAAACCTGAGAAGCTGCTTCCGCTCTGGAAAGCGCCGCCGTTCAGGCTATAGGTATAAGGAGCGGCGCCACCGTCCACAGAAGTGATTCGGATACTGCCATTGTCGCTACCGCAGGTTGAGCTGTTGGTTGAGGCAACAAAACTGCCCGGACCGTCTTTGTCAACTTTAACAGTGGTAGTTGTCTCGCAACCTTTGGCATCTCTTACTGTCAGGGTATACTCTCCGGAGGCCAGACCTGTAAAGCTGTTTCCGGACTGGAAGCTACCGCCGTTCAGGCTATACTCGTAAGGAGCGTACCGCCTGTTACCGTGCCTGCCGTGATGTGGCCGTCGTTGTCGGCGCAGGTGGCTGCTTGTGCGCTTGCTACCACTGCCGATGGACCGGCAATGTCAGACACTGAGAAGGCTTTCGCGAAGGTACAGCCATTGTCGTCTTTCACGGTGATGGTGTATTCTCCGGCTAACAGACCTCTGAAGGTTGGAGAAGCCTGGAAGTTTTTACCGTCGATGGCGTAAGAATAAGACTCCGTTCCACCTGAAACATTCGTTACCGTCAGTTCACCGTTGGCAGCGCCACAGGTAGAAGCTGTCATAGATACGGTCAGGTTAGTAGGTCCGGCAATGTTATCGACTACGATCTCCTCGCTGTAAATACAACCATTAGCATCTTTCACAGTTACCGTGTAGTTTCCAGCCAGCACATTCTCGAAAGTAGTACCCTCCTGGAAGTTGCTGCCGTCGATGCTGTAGGTATAGCCACCAGCTTCACCGGTTACACCTGTCACGCTGATCGTGCCGTTGGCGCTGCCGCAGGTAGAGGAAGTACTGGCCAGGATCATGTCGCTCGGACCAGGTACATCTTCTATCGTCACGACTTTAGCAACTACACAGCCGTTGTCATCTTTCACAGTGATCGTGTGCTCACCTGCCAGTAGACCTGTCAGGGTAGCTGATTCCTGGAAGTTCACGCCGTCTTTGCTGTAGGTATAAGGCGCTGTGCCCTCTGTTACTTCACCCACTGTTACCGAACCGTTTGCACGACCGCAGCTGGAGCTTTGTAACGTTACCACGAAGTCAGACGGACCCGGGATGTTCTCGATAGTAACAGACTGGGTATAGGTACAGCCGTTTTTGTCTTTCACGGTTACCTCGTAGGTGCGGGCCGCCAGGCCTGCGAAAGTGGTTCCGCTCTGGAAGTTGGTGCCGTCGATGCTGTAGGTATAAGGGGAAGTTCCACCTGTTACCTCACCGATAGTAAACTGTCCGTTGCTGTCGCCGCAGGTAGAAGCTGTTACAACTATAGCCAGTTCGGAAGGACCAGCAATATCACTCACCTGCACCTGGCGTGTAACCGTACAACCCTTGGCATCTTTCACCGTGATGGCATGCGTGCCGGCCACAAAGCCAGTCAGGGTAGCCGATTCCTGGAAGTTCACACCGTCCTTGCTGTAGGTATAAGGCGCGAATCCACCTGTTACTTCACCCACTGTAATGGTGCCGTTGTTGCTTCCGCAGGTAGTTGAAGTGGTCGTGCTGGCAAAAGTAGTCGGAACGTCATTCGTCACCGTCACCCTTGTCGTCACGGTACAGCCGTTGGCGTCCTTCACGGTCAGGGTATACGCTCCTGAGGCAAGTGCTCCAAAAGTAGTCTCTGATTGGAAGTCGCTGCCGTTGATGCTGTACTGGTAAGGAGCTACGCCGCCTGTTACAGTACCTGCCGTAATGCTGCCGTCGTTGTCGTTGCAGCTGGCAGGGGCAAAAGTAGCTGCCACTGCAGTCGGGCCTCCGATGTTCGTTACAGTTATCTGCTTCGATACGATACAGCCATTGGCATCTTTCACGCGGATATTGTAGTTGCCCGCAGTCAGACCGGCAAACAGGTTCGACTCCTGGAAGTTCACGCCATCGCGGCTGTAGGTATAATCTGAAGTGCCGCCTGTCACGCCTGTTACTCTGATCTCGCCGTTGGCAGCGCCGCAGGTAGAAGCAGTAGCCTCGGCAGTCAGGTTTGTAGGTCCGGCAATGTTATCGACCACAATCTCCTTACTAAAGGTACAGCCGTTGACATCTTTCACGGTTACAGTATACCTGCCGGCCAGTACGTTCCCGAAAGTAGTTCCCTCCTGGAAGCCGCCGCCATTCAGTGCATAGGTATAGGAAGAGGTTCCGCCTGTCACACCTGTCACACTGATCGTACCGTTAGCGCTGCCGCAGGTAGAGGATTCGGTTGCAAGCGTGATATCCGTTGGACCGGGGATGTTCTCTATCGTGATCGTCTTAGCAAACTCGCAATCGTTATCGTCGCGTACCGTGATGGTATACTCACCGGCAGCCAGTGCTGCAAATGAAGTTCCTGTTTGGAAATTACGTCCGTCGATGCTGTAAGCAAATGGAGCCGTACCGCCTGTCACCTCACCTACTGTAATGCTGGCGTTGCTGTCACCGCAAGTAGAGGAGGCAGCAGTCAGCTCAAAGTCGCTTGGTCCTGCGATGTCTTCAACTTCTACTGTTACTGAACCCACACAGCCGTTCTGGTCTTTCACCAGCACTTCGTAAGTACCAGCCAGCACATTTTCGAATACAAGGCCATTCTGGAAGTTAGCGCCATCGATGCTGTAGGTATACGGACCAACACCGCCTGTTACACCACTTATCGTGATGCGTCCATTTGCAGCGCCGCAAGTTGTCGCAACTGGTGTAGCCCTGAACTCCGGACCTGCAATATTGCTCACAGACACTGACTTGGAGAACACGCAGCCTTTGCTGTCGCGCACCCAGATGGTATGCGAGCCTGCTGCAAAACCCGTCAGTGTAGCGTTGGTGCTGAAGTTCTCTCCGTCTTTGCTATACTCGTAAGTACCAGTACCCCCTGTTACAGTGCCCACCGTAATGCTGCCATTGCTGTCGCCGCAGGTAGAGGATACCGATGTGCTGGCAAAGTTGGTTGGTACGTTGGTGTTTACTTTTACTGTGGTGGTGACGGTACAGTCATTTCCGTCTTTAGCTGTTACGATATAGTCCCCGGAGGCCAGTCCTGTAAAGTTTTTCGACTCCTGGAAGTTGGTACCGTCAATTGAGTAGGTATAAGTTCCAGTACACCTGTTGCCGTACCCACCGTAATCGAACCGTCGTTGTTTTGGCAGCTGGCTGCCTGGGTGGTGGCCGTTACTGCTGTAGGTCCGCCGGTGTTGGTTACATTGAACTTCTGCGCGAATGTACAGCCTCTGGCATCTTTTACCGTAATGGTATACTCACCGGCAGCCAATCCTGTGAAGAGATCGCTTTCCTGGAAATTCACGCCATTACGGCTGTAGGTATAGCCTCAGTTCCACCAGAAACACGGGTTATACGCAACTCACCGTTAGCGGCACCGCAAGTAGAGGCTGTCATTTCTGCAGTCAATCCATCCGGACCGGCAATGTTATCCACCGCTACTTCTTTGGTGAAGGTACAACCTCTGGCGTCTTTCACTGTGATGGCGTAGGTGCGTGCCGTTAAGCCTGCGAAGGTAGCCGACTCCTGGAAGGCGCCGCCATTCAGGCTATAGGTATAGTCAGATGTACCGCCGGTTACTGCACTCACTGTGATCGAACCGTTGCTGTTACCGCAGGTAGATGATACTGCAGCCAGCGTGATATCAGTTGGGCCAGGGATGTTGGTTACTTCAATTGTCTGAGTAGCTACGCAGCCTTTTCCATCTCGCACTGAAACAATGTACTCTCCGGCGGCCAGGTTCGCGAAAGAATTACTGTTCTGGAAGCTGCCATTGTTCAGGCTGTACTGGTAAGTACCCGTTCCGCCTGTCACATTGCTCACCACGATCTGTCCGTTGCTGTCGCCGCAAGTGCTGGATTCAGCCGCTGCCACAAAGCTTGGACCTGCCACATCCGTTACGGTAAAGTCTTTTGCAAACGTACAGCCGTTTTCATCTTTCACCGTGATGGTATAATCATCAGCCAACAATCCTTCGAAAGTAGCTGACTCCTGGAAGTTCTCACCGTCGATGGAGTAGGTGTACGTTTCGGTATTGCCTGTTACCCCTGTCACCGTCAGGC
The DNA here is from genome assembly GCF_000277005.1 of Pontibacter sp. BAB1700. Lineage (NCBI taxonomy): Bacteria > Pseudomonadati > Bacteroidota > Cytophagia > Cytophagales > Hymenobacteraceae > Pontibacter > Pontibacter sp. BAB1700. Next base: position 11,408 of record NZ_AKIS01000075.1, read on the forward strand.
GACCGTTCGGATTACTGCAGCTAGAGGCTGTAGCAGTCGCCACGATATCCGTCGGGCCAGCAATGTCGCTCACCGCTATCTGGCGGGAAACCACGCAGCCTTTGCTGTCGCGCACCCAAACAGTGTGGGTAGTAGCAGAGAAACCGGCAAGGATATTACCGTCTCCAAAGTTCTGGCCATCCTTGCTATACTTATATGGACCTGTACCGCCTGTTACACCAGTCACCGTAATCGTACCGTTGCTGTTACCGCAGGTAGACGGGTTGGTAGTGAAAGCGAAAGTAGTCGGCACGTTGGTACCTATTGTTACAGATCGGGTGATGATACAGTCATTCTCGTCCATTACCGTCACGGTATAAGGACCAGCGGCAAGGCCATTGAATACATTTGACTCCTGGAAATCTATTCCGTTGATGGAGTAGGTATAGATACCTGTTCCACCTGTTACATTACCCACTGTAATACGGCCGTCATTGTTGTTACAGCTGGCAGCCTGTGTAGAAACTGCCACCGCCGTTGGGCCAGGGATGTTAGTAAGTGTAAAGGTTCTGGAGAAGGTACAGCCATTGGCATCTCTCACCGTGATCACGTGCTGTCCAATAGCCAAGCCAGTGAAGGCAGGTGACTCCTGGAAGTTCACGCCATCGCGGCTATACCTGTAGCCACCGGCGGTGCCTGTCACACCTGTTACCCGGATCTCGCCATTGGCTGCACCGCAAGTTGTATTGCTTACAGTCGCGGCAAAGTTGGTAGGACCAGCCACATCCGTCACGGTCACTTCCTTCGTAAACACACATTTGTTGCCATCTTTTACTGTGATGCTGTAGGTATCAGCCGTCAGATTGGCGAAAGTGTTGGATGTCTGGAAATCGCCACCGTTGATGCTATAGGTATAAGAACCGCTGCCGCCTGTCACAAGACCTACTTCGATGCTACCGTCGTTGCGACCACAGCTCGAGGCATTGGCAGTGAAGGCAAAATCAGACGGACCAGGGATGTTCTCGATTCTCACTTCTTTAGAGAAGGTACAGCCACGGCCATCTTTTATAGTAATTGTGTGTGGACCTTCTGCCAAACCAGTTAGTGTAGCCGAAGTCTGGAATTTCTGCCCATCCTTGCTATAGGTATAAGTGCCGATTCCTCCCACAATGCCACTTACAATTACTGATCCGTTGGCGTTGCCGCAGGTTGCTGCGGTTGGAGTGATTGTGAAATCAGTCGGTACGCTCTGCCCTACTGTTACCGATGTGCTCACGGTACAGCCGTTGGTGTCGCGTGCTCTTAAGGTATAAACGCCTTCCGCCAAACCAGTGAAGGTGGTACCCGTCTGGTAAGTGCCATTATTGAGCGCATACTCAATTGTACCGGTACCTCCTGAAACGCCACCCACAGTGATAGTACCGTCGTTGTTATGACAGCTGGCAGGGGCCGAACTGGCAGTTAAACCTGCTGGTCCTTCCACATTGGTCAGGGTAAAGGATTTGCTGAAGGTACAGCCATTGGCATCCTGCACAGCGATCGTATAAACGGTTCCGGCAACCAGACCAGTAAAAGTATTGCCTGTCTGGAAAGTTCCGCCATTAATCGAGTACATGAACGTGCGGTTGCCTTCAGTAGTCACACCAGTTACCTGGATTTCACCGTTGCTGTCACCGCAGGTAGTAGCCTTGAGCTCGACTGCTAAGTCCGTCGGACCTGGTGTATTGGTGATGGTCACCTGCTTGCTGAAAGTACAGCCTCTTTCGTCTCTCACCCACACCATGTGCGTACCGGCCATGAAACCTGCGAGCGTAGGAGAAGACTGGTAGTTCTGGCCATCCTTGCTATACTCCAGTTCACCAACGCCTCCCTCAACGCCTGAAATCGTCACGGTGCCATTCGGGTTGCCGCAGGTAGAGGCTGCCGGTGTAGCAGTAAAATTGGTCAGGGTCTGCTGCGCCACGTTAACCGAAGTAGTAACTATACAGCCATTAATATCTCTTGCCGTTAAGGTGTAGTCGCCAGAGGCGAGGCCTGTGAAGGTAAGTTCGCTCTGGAAGTCACGGCCGTTGATGGAGTATTCCATCGTACCGGTTCCACCTGTCACCTCGCCTGCTGTTATAGTACCATCGTTGTTGTGGCAGCTGGCAGGGGCCGATGTAGCCGTTACGGCTGTCGGGCCAGGCGTATCGGTCAGTGTAAATGACTTGCTAAAGGTACAGCCATTGGCGTCTTTCACCGTGATGGTATAAGAAACTCCGGCAGTCAGTCCTATGAACGTATCGCCTGTCTGGAAACCCTCTCCATTGATAGCGTATTCGAAAGTACGGTTACCCGATGAAGTTACGCCAGTTACCTTGATCTCACCGTTTCTGTCGCCGCAAGTAGTGGCTTTGAGCTCAACTGTAAAATCAGCAGGCCCTGGCACTTGTGTGATGGTAAAGGTTTCTACAACAGAACAGCCCGAGGCATCGGTAACCGTGAGTGTATAGGTGCCGGCCGCTTTATTATTAATAGAAGCAGTGGTTTCGCCGGAGCTCCAGCGATAGCTCAAGGCTCCCTGGCCACCTGCCACAGTAGCGCTGATCGTGCCTAATGTTCCATTACAGATTACTGGCGTACCTGTCAGGGTTACTTCCATTCTGTAGAATGAGATTACTACCTCGTCCTGCACTGGACCACAATCGCCGTTTCCGGTTGACTCTAATGTCAGCGTAACAGAACCTGCATTTAACTCTGTCTCTGTTGGAGTATAGGTAGCGTTGAGGTCTGTCCTGCTTGAGAAGGTACCGTTGCCACCTATCCAGCGGCCTCCTGTGGCGGCTGTAACAACACCTGCCAGTTGCACGGTACTGCCTGCGCACAACAATTGGTCAGGGCCAGCGTTGGCAGTGAGATTTGAAACCACCTCCACTGTGGCCGAGAACTCTTCGCAATCTCTTGAATCTTTGGGTATAGCTATTAACTTATAAGTGCCTATAGCTGTAGCCGTATAATTCAGGCTACTTCCTACCTGATCACCGGCAGCATTTTTCCAGACATAGTCAAAACCAGTGGTCTGGTCACCACCTGTTACGTTTCCTCTCAGCACTACGCCACCGCCGCCAGGGCATATAATGGCAGGTGTTGGCGCTATTGTGACAACAGGTCTGCGATGGAATGTGACTTCGATATCATCATAATAAAGGTTGTCGGAACATGAACTCTGGAAAGCTGTACCCCGAACACGGTACATCACTTTAGCAGGGGCATCATCGTCGCCTGTTACAACCGCCTCTTTTTTACCATTCGGGAAACTCAGGTATTTCAGATAGACTCCGTTACCAGTCAGGTCTTCCCACACGATACTTTCTTCATTAAAAGTATCAGGCGCTTTTAAGATATCGGAGCAACCTGCTGTGAGAGACACATCGGCCTGCGGCTCAAAGGCAGCAATGGACCTGATCGTGTATCTATTTGCGTTGCCACCAGGCTTACAGAAAGTGATGGTAAAGATACCTGTGTTCGGAGCACAAACTTCATCACCTACCCTTACTTCTGCGCCGCAGTTTATAGTATAATACATGGCCCCGGCTCCACCATCAACTGTCACCACTATTTGGCCAGCCCTTTCATCCAGTATCACATTGAACTGAATACAGTTATCATCCTCACAGACACTACCATTTCTGCTTGTTGGTGGTGATGTATATACTCCATTCGGATTTCCGCGCAGATCCACATCAAAGGTAGGAACAGTCGCGAGCACCACTGCTATAGAGGCGGAGTTAGTACATCCGTTCACATTGACAGTGAGGGTATAAGTGCCTGCATCACTGGCTCTCATACTAGCCCGGGTTGGTTCCCGCAGAGTGGAAGTGAAGTTATTTGGTCCCGTCCATGAGTAGGTGGCACCCGGGATTTTTGTCGCAGATAAATAAAGCGTTCCACCAACACTTGGACTGCTGGCTGTCAGTTCAGGCACTGGAGGCTTAGCACTAATGGTGAGATCGGTACCATTGTCTGTGCCAATTATTGTACCATTACTATTGGTAACTCTTATTCTGTATCGACTACCTGCAGGAATATCAACAGGGATAGTAGCGCTTATTGTACCGGTGTTATTGCTAATCGAACCGATGGTAACAGCGCTACCAAAATCACCGTTCATATCAGAAAGTTGTGCTCTGTATCCATTACCCAGGTTCCTGGATGTGCTGTAGCCTACGTTGATGACCTGCCCTGGGCAGTAAGCTCCTGCTGTTACACTTGATGTTTTTAACAGAGGTAGCAGCTGCGAGATAAATGTCTCTTCACCTCCTCTGTTAGGGATAACAATTCCGCCAAAGTTGGTCGTATTTCCCTGGAAGTAGCCTGTAACATATACATTTTGAGTATGGTCCGACACTATGCCTAAACCGCGGTCATCCGCAGCGCTACCAGCTCCAATACCCCATTTTGGATTGCCATTTCGGTCGTAGTGCGCCGCGAATATATCAAGTGCGCCAACCGGGTTTGGTAAGGATCCACCAATACTAACATTATTCCCGCTATAGCTTCCAGTCAGGAAAATATTGCCGTCTTTATCTACTGACAGGCCTCCAAGTTCTTCGTTAGCGTTTCCGCCTGCTCCTTTCGCCCACACAACTGTGCCTGCGCTCGAGTACTTTGCCAGAAAAATATCCTGACTGGAGCCGCTGTTGTTAAAGGAGATTGAGCCAAAAGTAGTTCTTGCAGAGAAGTTACCGCCAAGATACAAGTTAGCAGCCCCATCTATACCTAAGCCAGTTACTTTATCAGCACCATTCCCACCGGCTTTTTGCGCCCACCTTATAGCACCGCTGTTCGTGTAAGAAGCAAGGAATATGTCCTGGTTGCCTGAGTGTGCAAGCGGCGTAAAGCCAAGTGTAAAATCGCCGTTGAAGTTACCGGCTACATATATGTTGTTGTTAGCGTCGATCGCAATACCTCTACCTTCGTCAGCTGCAGTGCCACCAATAGTCTGTGCCCACACAAAAACTCCGCTTGCATTCAGCATCGCCACAAAGCCATCTGTGTTGCCCGCACTTGTCAAAGTGGTGTTACCGAAACTAGCCGTACCGGTCAGGCTTCCGGTTATGTAACTATTGCCGGATGCATCTACTGTTATACCTGTACCTTTATCTGCAGCGTTACCTCCTGCTTTGGTTGCCCAAACCACGTTACCGCTTGTGTTATACTTAACAACAACAATGTCGCTCAAGCCACTACTTGTCAGGCTTGTACTGCCTAAAGTGGTAGAACCGGTAAAGGAAGTGATAACGTAGCTGTTTCCGGATGCGTCCGTTTTCAGTGCGCCTTCGTCTGTCAGGTTGGTATCGGAGATCTTACGAGCCCACAAAAAATTACCTGTGTCGCTATACTTGGTAAGATAGGTCCCTATACCTGAGGTATAAAGCGTTGTGGTTTCGAATGTGGCAGACGGATTAGAAAAATGCCCGAGCACGTATAGGTTGCCGGCACCGTCTACCTGGATAGACCGCCCGTGGTCGTGGGAAACCCCACCGACCGTTTTCACCCAATTTATGTCCTGCCCAAACGCTGGCATGCTGCCACTAATCAATAGAGCAGCCGCAAGAATAAACTGTAGAAGTTTGTTCATATAATGATCAATAAATTTCAAATAGATTTTCTGACCAGCCTTAGAGTTGGGCTGTATGTTGGTAAACATTTACAAGAAAGCTGCAGCTTGCAGCTTTCTCAGTTAGTTGTCAGTAAAAGAGATAAGCATGTAGAGTTTGTTATCATATAATAGTGGTTAGAGTGGACGTAGATATTTGCATTTCAACTAACTGGTTGCGCGTGTCAAATATTGGATCAAATTTAAAATGTTACTATTTTAAAAATAAACTAAACTTTTCAAATACTTTAAACTAATTTGACCTAAGTACTATTTGCAGTTGCTTAACTAAAGTTAAAAAGCGCTTTTTGATTAATTATCAGCATTTTATTTGTGGATAGCAGTTTCCACCTGTAAATAAAATAAAAAATAATCATCCAAAACAATACGAAATTATACTTTTTTAAATATTTAAAATCTTCAAGTCAACAATTGTAATTTTCCTATTTAAATAATTCAATAGTTTGCTTAAATTTCACTATTCAACTTTCGCAAATGCCGTTGTAAAACATTACCTTTGCTGATCTCTCACTTAAGAAAGATTCAGATATGAGTGCTAAGAGCTTTGAGCTATTACTTGAAACCGCCTTTGCCCCTGAAGCCCCGCAAGTGTTCGAGGAACAGGCAGCTGTTGTGTACCGACAGTTGGAGCTAGCCCTCAAAAACTCCCGCACGAAGGATGGGAAAGTGGCAGATGAAGTAGGCTTCCGGTTTGAGCGAGTGCGGTTAGGAGTAGCGATTGCTATTATAAAGGCTTATGCCCGACTGGCTGACAATGAAGGCGCAAAAGATGTACTGAAATTGCTACAGGAAGCTGTTAATGCCAAAAGCACCCGCGAGATCGATAAGATCATCCAGAAGAAAATCAGCCTGTTTGACAACCTCTATCACGAAATATTTGTGAATGAACAACGTGAGCATTTGCTGGCCATGTTCGAACAGACGCTGGATGCGACTTCTAAAGAGGAAATTGATGAACTGATACTCGAAGGACTGGAAGTACTGCAGGATATCGATTTTGATGCAGCCCAGCATGAAGACGAAGACGATGAGCCGCTTGACGAAGACTTCCTGAAAAGTATACAGTAATATTACCCATTCATTGGGTCTATGGAGATCACGCTGACCACCCCTGCCCTGCTGTTTCCGGCCATTTCATTGTTGCTGCTCGCCTACACCAATCGGTTTATGGCGCTCGCTAACCTGATCAGGAGCCTGAAAAGCCGCTACGCTTCCACACACAGCCATCTGGTATACGGGCAAATTGAGAACCTGCGCATCCGCCTGGTCCTGATCCGGAACATGCAGGCCTTTGGCATTGCCAGTATGTTTGGTTGTGTGTTTTGCATGTTCATTCTTTTTGCGGGGTATAACACTGTCGGTAAGTACACCTTCGGTTTGAGTTTGCTGTTGCTTATGATCTCGCTGGCACTTGCCCTCCGCGAGATTAAAATATCGGTGAAGGCGTTGGAACTAGAGTTAAATGACCTGGAGGAGACTTCAGTTCAATAGCCCGAAGTTTATATTTTGACAAAGGTATCTCTAACCTATAGTTGCCCCTCAAAGTCGTTTCAACTGCAACTCTCATACCTCCTAATACAACAGGCAGGTATAACTTTACCCATCATTGCTTACCTTTGTGTCTATTTAGCTTAGAGTTAGAACTTAAGGTGAGACAGCCCTCATAGACAACTTCTGACGAATAACTATAGACACTTACTTCAAACAAATGACCGCTAACCCGAAAAATCTGGCCATTAAGGATTTTGTGTACGAGCTGCCAGATGAACGTATAGCCAAGTACCCGCTGCCAGAGCGCGATCAGTCGAAGCTACTCTATTATAAGAGCCACAACATAGCCGATCATACTTTTACTGATTTGCCGGACCTATTGCCTGCCGGCAGTTTGCTGGTGTTCAACAATACGAAGGTGGTGCAGGCTCGCCTGATCTTTCATAAACCAACTGGTGGCGCAGTGGAGATTTTCTGCCTGGAGCCGGTTAAGCCCCACCGTGAAGTACAGCTGGCTATGCAGCAGACACGCAGTTGCACGTGGAAATGCCTGGTGGGCAACAACAAGCGCTGGAAAGAAGGTGTACTGAAAATATTCTTTGAAGGTGGCGTGGTCACAGCCGAGCGCGATGCACTGCAAGAAGGTCATTTCCTGATCCGTTTCACGTGGACTCCCGCAGAGCTTACTTTTGCCGAAGTGCTGGAGCGCTGCGGACGCTTGCCGCTGCCTCCCTACCTCAACCGCGAACTTACACCTGAAGATCGCACCCGCTACCAGACCATCTATGCCCGCAACGAAGGTGCCGTAGCTGCCCCTACTGCCGGACTTCATTTTACAGACCAGGTAATGGCATCTTTGCAAGCCAAAGGTATAGAGAGCACCTACCTGACCCTGCACGTGGGCGCCGGTACTTTTAAGCCTGTGAAGGCCGACACCATGGAAGACCACGAAATGCACGCTGAGCAGCTGATGGTCTCGAAGCAGGTGGTGAAGCAACTGTTGCAACACCTAGGTCAGCCCATTATACCTGTCGGGACAACTTCGATGCGCAGCCTCGAGAGTCTATACTGGCTGGGCACTTTGCTTCAGCAGCAGCCTGGCTTAAAACCAGAAGAGCTGCATGTAACCCAATGGCTACCTTACGATATTAGCACACCTCCTGCCACAACCGAAGCACTGCAGACTTTGCTCGGATACATGGAGCGGTACCAGGTCGAACATTTGCATGCCAGCACCCAGATCATCATCGCGCCGGGCTATACCTTCCGCATCTGCAGCGGACTAGTTACTAATTTCCACCAACCGGAGAGCACACTCCTGCTACTCGTATCTGCCCTTATCGGTGGCGACTGGAAACAGGTATACCAGCACGCCCTGGACAACGACTACCGCTTCCTGAGCTACGGCGACAGTTCGCTGCTGCTACCATAAATTCGCGCAATGACCTCACAGTGCCCAACAGGCCTGTGGGGTCTTTTGAATACCCCTCCTAGCAACTCCAACAAAAAAGCCAGTTCTATCTCAGGTATAGAACTGGCTTTTTTTGATGATTTAAAGTCGGCTACTTCCCAGCCTTGGCATCACCGCCATTCAGCCCATGCTCCGAAATCAGGTATACCAGCGCCGCCATACCTGCGGCACCCAGCTGCATTTCGCGACGGTTCACCGTTTCGAAAGTGTCGATGTGGGTGTGGTGATAGTCGAAGTAGCGCTGCGAATCAGGCGCAGGCCGATCAGTACTACGTTGTTTTGCCCCTTCAGCGGCCCAATGTCAGCACCACCGCCACCACGATTCAGCTCGTGCAGACCATAAGGAGCCAGCAGTTGCTTCCAGGAAAGTATCTTGGCGTATTGCTGGTCGTTGCCGTCTATACCGAAGCCACGTGGTGTAAAGCCACCTGAGTCAGACTCGAGTGCTGCTACGTGCTTCTCCCCTTTTGCTTTGGCCTCTTCGGCGTATTTGCGTCCGCCACGCAGACCATTCTCTTCATTCATAAACATCACAACACGGATGGTGCGCTTCGGGCGTATACCTTGCTCTTTGAACAGTCGCAGCACCTCAATAGACTGCACACAGCCGGTACCGTCGTCATGGGCGCCTTCGCCTACATCCCAGGAGTCCAGGTGACCGCCTACCACAATGATTTCTTCAGGCTTCTCAGAACCTTTGATCTCACCAATCACATTATAGGAAAGCACATCCGGGCGGGTTTCGCTGGTCATGCGCATATAGAACTTCAGCTCCGAATCGTTTTTCAACATAGCGCTTAGTTCATCGGCTCCTTTCGTGCTAATGGCTGCTGCCGGTATTTTGTCCACACCTTCTTCGTAGCGCATGTTACCGGTATGGGCCACATCCTGGACATCGTTGGTCATGGAGCGAACCAATACGCCTACTGCACCAAGCTTAGCGGCTGCCACTGCACCACCTCCTCGCTGATCCACGGCACCACCATAGGCACTGCCTGTCTGTATATGCTTGTTGTCAAACGGGCGGTTGAAGAAGACAATCTTGCCTTTTACTTTCTTCTTACCCAGTTTCTCGAGTTCTTCGAAGTTCTGCACTTCTACCACCTGCGCACTCAGGCCTTGTGTGCCGGTGCCCACAGTGCTGCCCAGCGCCAGAATATTTACCTCCTGACTGCCGTTGCGGCCACTCAGAATACGACCGATTTCTTTATCGCCACGCACCCAGTAAGGCACCATCACCTCCTGCAGGTATACGCGGTCGAGTCCCATGTCTTCCATCACCTGTCGGCTCCACTCCACAGCGGCCGCGGCCTGCGGAGAACCGCTCAGACGGGCGCCAATGTTCTTAGTGAGGTAGCGCAGGTTTTCGTAGCTCTCGTAGCTGGTGAGGGCATCGTCGTAAAACTTGCGGATAACGGTCGAGTCAGACTTGTAGGTGTTTTGCTGCGCAATGGCAGGTATAGCAGCCAGCATGGCAGCTCCGGCCACAAAAGCGCGGAATTTGTGCTTTATTAACATCATTAGGTGAATAATGCGTGATAGATTAGTTTGTGGCTTTAAGATAAGCAATCTATTTGAAGTATAGACAACAGTTCCCACATTTCCCGCTATACCTATTTCACCTGCAACACTTTCTGCAGATTCTGCGGACTCAAGGTAAGCAAGCCCACCTCAGGCAGACGCTCGGTCAATTCTTTCCAGTTTTTGTCTTTCTTGTATACCTCTTTTAGGAGTTTGGTCGCCCCGTTGATGTCGCCGTTGTTGGCTAGCGTGATGGCATGCCAGTATTTCATTTCGAGGTTGTCGGGAAACATGGCTTCGGCCTTGCCATACTCCTCCATGGCTTCAGCCATCTGACCTTTCTCGACGGCCAGATCGCCGTTGTTCATGTGCTCGTAGGCACGGTATACCTTGAGGAGTCGCTCCAATTCTTCGAGGGGCTTTTCGTGATCATCCACCCGCAGGTCGATGGTTTTGTCATCCCAAGGCTGCCCTGTAGCCTCGCCTCGCACCACTACCAGCGCTGCTGACTGTTTGCCACGGATGTCGCCTCCCTCCCGCTCGGCTGCCTGCATAGCCAACAGTACCCGCTCAGCCAGTGGCTTGCCGGCGCTCGTTTCAAAAGCTTTTGCCATGGCTGGCCATACCTTATCACTCAGCATCATGTTGGCCTGCACCGAAAAGTTCGTGCCGATGGTGTGCCCCGCATAGCGAATGCACTGCTTGCCAGTATGCGTCGCCACCCGGCCCTGTGCATCCAGTATGGATACCTGCCGCACTTCGCGGCCTTCATCATCGGCCAGCAAGATATCCAGCGCCTCCTGTGGCGACTTGCCCTCTTTCAGCAGAGCAAGCCCGCGCAAGCCAAACGATTTGTTGGTGAAAGACTGGGTGGCAACCACGCCCACGCCCGCCTCAACCCAAGGCACGGCCGTGCCCACCGAAAACCAGTGGCTTTGTACGCCAACGGCCATTTCGCCGGTTTTCGCGTCGCGGGCTACAATCGAATAGGTATGGGCCAGGGGCTCTTCACTTTTAAACACCTGCGCCTGTGCGGAAAAATGTATCACGGTGAGAAGGAGAATTATGATGGAGAATAGTTTTTTCATGGTGAGTACAGCGATTAAGTGGATTGGGTTTCTACTGGTCTTTGTTTTGTTTAATTACTACTCTAGCTAGGCATTGGTAATTTTATACAATTTTTAACCCTGCGCTGATTTCCTTTATCCAATTCTTCTTTTCATGGTAGACAAAGATTCTATCATAACAGTTTTCTAAACTTATTGAGAGCCTATCGTCGGCTACACCAGCGTAGTTCGAATAAAATGTACCTGCAATAGTCATTAAAAGCCAGTTTTCCTCTAAACAGCTATGTTGCTTAGGAGCTTCTTGTTTCGCTTTATTAAGTTTCCTGATTTTATCCTCGATAACAGATTCGATTCTATCGCTTCTTAATGGGCCGAATGTGTTGCTCCTTGAATCAAAGGTTATAATAATTCCTGCTTCATCCATTCTAAAAGCCACTATCTTCTTTATACCAGGAATTGGGTTCTTTATTAATTCCGTTCTGCGATAACCAATCCGATTTAGATTTTCCAAACATGTATTGACAATAACTTCAGCACATTTTTCCATTTGTAATCCTTTAATCTTCTCCGATTCAACTCTTATAACTAAGTTATCTATACCCGATTTAATTAATAGTTCTCTAACTCTTGAGAAGACTTTAATGTAGCTGTTTTCTAATCTAATTTGTGACTGACTATTATGAATTAGTGTTACTTCTATACCAATTAACTTATCACCAATTTGAACAATAATATCTGGAGGGTCGCTCTCAGGTCTGATCAGCTTATATCGTGTTACCCCCTTACTTCTTAGAAAAGCATCAGTTACACTTTTCTCCAATTCAAATTTATTTGACATCGATTAATAGCATATAGCTTACAGGAAACGATTTAAACCATTGTTGTGAAAAATGCATATTCGGATAGCGTTTTTCTTATTAAAGACATGAAACCCATAGTAATTGCCCTTCCACTATCCTTTTGAATTTAAAATCCTTAAATTACATCACAATATACTCAATCTCCTCTTATATAGGGAATTCCTACCTTCTAACAACCCATCTTCATTTCAGAAGTATAACAGAACAAATTCAGCGTTTAAGGGCAACAAAACCCGGCGCAAATCCTTTTATGAGCAAACCCTTCAACGAGAAAAAACAACAGCGCATGGCCATGCTGATAGATGGCGACAATGCGCAACCAACCCTTATCGTCAAAATACTGGCCGAAGCTGGCAAATACGGGCAAACCACTATCCGTCGCATTTACGGCGACTGGACCACGCCACAGATGAACGGCTGGAAAGAGTGCTTGAACAACCACGCCATACAACCCATCCAGCAGTTTCGCTATACCGTGGGCAAAAACGCTACCGATAGCGCCATGATTATCGACGCGATGGACCTTCTGCACAGCCACCTGGTGGATGGCTTCTGCATTGTGTCGTCGGACAGCGACTATACCCGACTGGCGACCCGCATCCGGGAGGCAGGCATTTTTGTGATGGGCATCGGGCAACGCAAAACGCCCAAGCCTTTTGTAAATGCCTGTAACATCTTCATTTATACCGAAAACCTGACCGACGACATTGACGAGAAGCAAATAGCCGAGGCTGACAGAACCACACCAAATGGCAAAGACAATCCGCGGCCTAACCCGGTACCTATGCTGAAAGAAGCCTTTGAAATGGCGGTAGGCGAAGATGGTTGGGCACACCTTGGAGCCATCGGTACAAGCCTGCGTCTGCTCGACCCTGCTTTTGACCCGCGAACTTTTGGATACGGCCAATTGATTCAGCTGATCAAGGCGCACAAAGACCTGTTCACCATTCGCAAAGAAGACGACAAGGGCTCTTCCGCGGTATACGTGAAGCGTCGTAGCAGCCCGAAACGGCGCAAACCTGCGAAAGAAAAAGAGAAAGCATCAAGACCTGCTGCCAAAGAAGAACAGAGCAGCAACTAAACACCTTCAGGACACAAAAAAGTACAGCCTTCTACTGCACGTGCAGTAGAAGGCTGTACTTTTTTGTGCAGGTCCATACCTTATATACTAAAGCCCACTGTCAACGAAAAATTCCTGAACTTACCGTCTGCGCTATTGTCATTAAACACGCTGGTTAGTCCGTGGTTATACATGAGGTCCAGTTCTACAAAGCGGAGCAGTTTGATTCCCACACCGCCGTGCAGCGCAAACTGGGCATTACGCACATTACGACGGCGCACGTCCAGGTTGTTGTCGCTTACGCCGATGTTGTAGGCAAAGGAAGGGCCTGCCATGATCCGAAAAGGGATGGAGCCGCCTCTGCGTTTGACATAGGAACTTTCAAAGCCCAGCAGCACCGGTGCCCGGAAGTAGCGGAAGCGCACTTCATCACGCTCACCGGACCGTGGCTGTACGGTGCGCTGTATGGTCACTTTGTTATTCACAAAATCAACCCCAGGCTGTACATAAAAGCGGTTACCGATACGGGCAAAGGCACCGAACTCAGTTCCCACCCCGGCCGACTCTTCTACTAAAGTAGGATCACTGCTGATGTTGGACACATTGAAACCGAACCTGGCACCAAGATCAATATTAGAGTCTTGTGCAGTGGCTGTAAAAACAGCGCTTAAAAAAATCAGGAGTAGTAGTTTAATTTTCATAGTCTTGTGTACAATATATGCGTTCATACTAGAGTAACATTACCATACTCTTATCTATTTAACTGTGTTTTTGACCCGTATGTTTAGTATGCAGCTTTTTAGGACTCCGCATTAACGTCTCCCAACCCAATTCAATGAGATCTGTATCAACATTACAACCCCTGATCGTAACGCCTGACATTAACCTGCATGAAGCTCAGGTGAATGACGCTCCAGCCCTCTATCAGCTAATAGACCATGGTCGGCTATATCTGCGTGAGTGGCTCCCTTTTATAGACAGCAGCTTCTCTGCAAGCGACACAAGGTTGTTCCTGCAAACTGTCACGGCGCCTGGCAATCTGCAGGAGCAGGTATACACGATCCGGTTTCAGGAAAAAGAAGCGGGTATTATTGGTTACAAAGCCATTGACAGGGTAAACAGCAAGCTGGAGATCGGCTATTGGCTGGGAGAGGAATTCCAGGGCAAAGGCATCATGATCCGTAGCTGCGCTGCTTTGGTTGCAAACGCCTTTGAGCAGATGCGCATGAACCGCATCCAGATAAAAGTGGGCGTAGGTAACAGTAAGAGTAGTCGCATTCCGCAAAAGCTAGGCTTTAAGCTGGAAGGTATAGAGCGTGACGGGGAGTGGCTACGCGGCCGGTTTATCGACCTGGAGGTATACAGTTTACTGAAGCGGGAATGGCAGGAGAACCCTGTTAGCTTTGCTTCCGGCGGAAGCGACCGATCCTGAAGCCAGGCTTAGGTGTAGACTTAGTTGACGCCATACCTGTACCCAGCAGGAGCGATACAGGCCGCAGCTCTTCGTGCTTATCGGCGATCAGTTTCAGAATAGCCACAAAAGGCACGAACAGTATCATGCCGGATGCTCCCCAAAGTATGCCTCCCGCCACAATGGCCAGCAGTGTAAAGAGCATATTAACTTGCAAACGGAAGCTCACGGCCAGTGGGAAGATCAGGTTGGCCTCCATATACTGCACCACCGAAAATACAATGATCACTCCGACAGGGTACCACACAGAGTCGTAAGTGATCCAGGCCACGGCCATCGGCAAAATCGCCCCAATCGTGATGCCTACATAAGGTATAAATGTGAGAATAGAGGCCACAATGCCAAAGAAAATAGCATGCGGTATACCTAGTAGCAAAAGCCCGACACTGTTGAGCAAGCCCACTACCGCATACACGATGATCATTCCCTTGATGAAGTTGTAGTAGGTCGTAATGGTTTCGTGCAAAATGCTGCGGATCTTGTTATGCTCCGCTTTCGGGAACATGGAGAAAAGCGCTGCCGCCAGTTGCTCCCGGTTGTAAAGAATAAGGGCAGCATAAAGGGGAATCAACAGAACGAGTACCACCGTCGTTACCGAGGCATATAGCACGCCTTGCACCACGTTCAGCACAGTGGAGGCAGCGTCCTTTACAAGCCCTTCCATCCAACTGCTGCGTTGCACATCGTTCACGCCAAACTGCTGCTCCAGGTATAGCCCGAACTGGTACCATACCTGCAGCAGCTTTTCCTGCAGCACGGGCCATTCCTGCCCAAAACTGATCATTTGCCGTACCAGCAGCCAGCTCAGCGCCCCTACCAGCAGAACAAGTATTAAGAGGCAAAGTAAAATGGCACTCCAGCGGCTCCAATCCCGATCTTCCATCCACTTTACCACAGGTATAGCACAAAACTGATCAGAAGCGAGAAGCTGAGCGGAATGAAAAGCGTACGCCCAAAGTATAGCAAAGCCGCCACCAGCAAGATGTATTGCAGTAACTTTAACCAGTTAACTTTGGAGCTCTTTTCCATATTTCACTATATTGGGTTGCCGTTCGTGCTGATGCACTTCAGGGCAGCAATTACCTCAACAATATTCCCAAATATTACATCAATTTCCTAATCGTATACACCGCTATACCTATGACACGCCATAAGCTATTTGCTACTGCCTTTTCTCTCCTTTTCGGCGCTTCGCTCTCAGCACAGGACCTTTCAGTGATCAACCAGCAGGAAGCCACCCGCCTCCTGCAGACGCTGAGCCACGACGACATGCAGGGACGCGCCGCCTTCTCGGCAGGTATAGAGAAAGCCGCTGACTTTATTGAAGCAGAATTTCATGCTGCAGGCCTTGTGCCACTCAACGGCAACAGCTCGAGCCAGGCTCCTTCTTACCGACAGACCTTCTATGTGCACCGTCTCACTCCCAGCCAAACGGAGGTAACGCTGGGCAAAAAGAAAATAGCTCCTGAGCACCTGTTCGTCAACACAGCACAGGAGAAACTTGAGTGGAAACACAAAAACAAGATCAATATTATCACTATACCTGAAGGCGAGAACTTTCGGAATGCCTTTATGAAAGCCAACTCGCTTGAACAGGACGCGATCGTGCTGATTCATCCAAACCATGCCGAAGCCTTCAACTCTTACAGAGGCTATTTCTCAAGAGGCGGCGTAAAGAAAGAGGTAGGCACCGGTCCAAGCAAGGTATACGTGCTCACCGAACAGGCTGCGCCAAAGAAGTATGAAGTGAAGTTCACCAATCAGGTTGAAAAGTTGTCGCTCTCCAATGTAGTTGGCATGATCGAGGGCAAGCGCAAAAACGAGTTTGTGGTATTCTCCGGCCACTACGACCACATTGGCTTCCATAAAACCATTGACGGCGACAGCATCGCCAATGGCGCCGACGACGATGCCTCCGGCACTACCGCCATGATGATGCTGGCCCGCTACTACAAGGAGCAGCCTCAACCGGAGCGCACCCTGATCTTCGCTGCTTTCACAGCCGAAGAGATTGGCGGCCACGGCTCCCGCTACTTCTCCGAGCAACTTAACCCCGACCAGATCGTGGCCATGTTCAACATCGAGATGGTGGGCAAGCCCTCTAAGTTCGGCCCGAACAGCGCCTACCTCACTGGTTACGAGAAGTCTGATCTGGGCAAAATGATGCAGAAGCGCCTCGAGGGCACCACCTACAGCATCCACCCCGACCCATACCCGGAGCAAAACCTCTTTTACCGCTCTGATAATGCTACGCTGGCCCGTCTGGGTGTACCGGCACATACCATTTCGTCAGTGCAAATCGATCAGGATAAGACCTACCACACCGTGAAAGACGAGTTTGAGCTACTCGACATGCCACACTTTACCAGCATGATCCGAGCGATTGCACTTGCCGCGCAGGGGGTTGTAACGGGTGAGGACACCCCAATGCGGGTTGATAAAGCGTTGGTGAGGTAAACAAGTCAGTCCTTAAAACGCAGATAAAGCAAAGGCCCCGCTTAAATTTAGCGGGCCTTTGCTTTATACCTTATTAAGCTACATTTCTTAATTCCTCACTGCAATCATCAGCCCCAACTCTTTATACCGCATCCCGAACTTCTTCGCTATCTGCGAATTCGTCAGGCTGCCTTTGTAGATGTACACGCCGCTGCGGTAGTGCTCGTTCATAAACAGCACCTCATTGATGCCTCCGAACTTGGAGATCTCAGTGAAGATGGGTGTAAAGATATTGCTGAGCGCCGTAGAAGCCGTGCGGGGTACACGTGAGGCGATGTTTGGCACACAGTAATGGATGATGTCGTATTTGCGGTAGATCGGACGACTGTGCGAAGTGAGTTCTGATGTTTCAAAACAACCTCCCTGGTCGATGCACACGTCGATGATAATGGAGCCAGGATTCATCTGCCCGACAACGCCCTCCTCTACCATGCAGGCCATGCGCCCTTCCTCAGCCACTAAAGCACCAATCACGACATCGGCATTTTTGAGCTCGTTGTACAGAATGGTTTTGTCCAGCGTAGAAGTAAAAATCTGTTGCCCGATGTTATGCTTCAGGCGACGCAGTTTGTATATGTGGTTATCGAATACCTTCACCTCAGCCCCAAGCCCTAAGGCGGCACGGGCTGCAAACTCTGCCACAGTACCAGCTCCCATGATCACTACTTTAGATGGTGCTACTCCAGTTATACCTCCTAATATGACGCCTTTGCCATCGTTGCTGCTGCTCAGGTACTCCGCCGCGATCAGCATTACGGAACTGCCGGCAATCTCGCTCATGGCACGCACTACTGGCTTGGACTCCGACTTGTCGCGAATCAGCTCGAAGGAAATAGCGTTGATTTTTTTGCGCTGAAGGGCATTGACGTAGTCGGAAGTCAGGTTGCCAAAGTGCAGAGCGGAGATCAGCGTCTGGCCGGGGCGCAGATACTCAATTTCGTCATAGGTGGGTGGTGCGATTTTAAGGATGATCCCCGCTTCGTATACCTCTTTGGTAGAGTATACAATACGGGCTCCTGCCTCAGAGTAGTCGTTATCAGAATACTTGGACGGGCCGCCAGCTCCGGTCTCGACCCATATTTCATGGCCTTGATCGGTGAGTTGCTTCACGGCATCCGGGGTGAGGCCAATGCGGTTTTCCTGAAACGATGACTCTTTAGGAAGCCCGATAAACAGGCTTTTGTAACGCTCCTCCACAGCCAGCATGGACTCCTTTGGGTAAAGGGCCTGACTGGCCGCCAGCTTTCCTAATTCAACGGCGAATCTCTCCGTCATGCTCATACACGGTTTATAGTCATGGTGCGCTCCTCGCCTTCAGCGGCGGGCTGCAGCTTTACCAACAGGTAATGCTCCGGCAACAGGTTCGGGATCATGGACGGCCACTCGATCAGGCAGGTACGGCCGGAGTCGAAATACTCCAGTGCTCCAATGCCGAGCGCCTCACGCTCCTCATTAATCCTATAAAAGTCAAAATGATAAATTAGGTTCCCGTCGGCCGCTTCATACTCATTTACGAGGGCAAAAGTAGGGCTGCTGACATTCTCCTTCACCCCCATTTGGTGGCAGAGCTCCTTTATAAGCGTTGTCTTTCCGGCCCCCATCGGGCCTTCAAACAAGATAATAGGCTCCTCACGGGCCTCCTCCAAAAGCACAGAAGCCGCCGCCGGCAGGTCAGCCAACGACGACATCTTCAAGCTTCTCTTCTCAACTCCTGTGTTATACATTCTTAGGCGTCAGTGTCACAAACGGTATAATGCACTCCTCCAGCGACACCCCTCCGTGCTGGAAGGTGTCTTTGTAGTAGTTCACGTAGTAGTTATAGTTGTTTGGGTATGCGAAGAAGTAGTCTTCGATCGCGAATACAAACGTAGTGGAAACGTTGGCCTTTGGCAAGAAAAATCGCTCGGGCTTGCGCACCGTGAATACATCTTTGTCAGTGTAACCGAGGTTCTTACCGTGCTTATACCTGAGGTTGGTGTTCGTCTGGCGGTCGCCGATGATCTTGAACGGGCGCTTCACCCGGATCGTGCCGTGGTCGGTTGTGATGATCAGGCGGGCTTTGCGGTCGGCGATCAGCTTCAGCATCTCAAACAGTGGCGAGTGGATAAACCACGAACGCGTAATGGAGCGGTAAGCCGACTCGTCCGGAGCCAGTTCGCGTACCATGTTGCTGTCCGTGCGGGCATGCGAGAGCATATCCACGAAGTTGTACACGATCACGTTAAGCTTGTTGTTGTCGAGGTTGTTGAACTTACCGTTCAGGTCTTTGCCGGCAGCCGGGTTGGTGATCTTATGATAGCTGTGCTTATCCGTAATACGGTTTTGCTGCAGCTGAATTTCCAGAAAGTCCTGCTCGTGCAGGTTTTTGCCTTCTTCTTCGTCATCGCTTACCCACAAATTCGGATATTTTTTGATAATCTCGGTTGGCATCATACCTGAGAAGATCGCATTACGGGCATAGGCAGTGGTAGTAGGCAGGATGGAATAGAACATCTCCTCTGTATCTACTGTGAAGTATTCAGAAATAAGCGGCTCAAGCACCTTCCACTGGTCGTAGCGCAGGTTGTCGATCAGCACAAAGTACACGGGCTTGTCAGACTCCTTCATCATCGGAATTACCCGCTCCCTGAAAAGTTGGTGCGACATCAGCGGTGCATCATCCGACTCCTTGTTGATCCAGTCTTCGTAGTTGTCCATGATGAACTTGGCGAAATTGGAGTTAGCCTCGTCTTTCTGCATGTTGATCACGTCAGCCATACTCTTGTTCTCCGTTTCGTCAATTTCGAGCTCCCAATAAACAAGCTTCTTATAGATATC
Organism: Pontibacter sp. BAB1700; assembly: GCF_000277005.1. Classification (NCBI taxonomy): domain Bacteria; kingdom Pseudomonadati; phylum Bacteroidota; class Cytophagia; order Cytophagales; family Hymenobacteraceae; genus Pontibacter; species Pontibacter sp. BAB1700. The sequence goes on from NZ_AKIS01000075.1 coordinate 31,300, forward strand.
AGCCCACTCTCCCGGGCTCAGGCGTTCTCCAAAGGCCATACCCAGCTGGCGGAAGTCGCGCTGGTAGCTCATGTTGGTTTTTTCTGATACCAGTCGCTTGTTCTCCAGTGTCTTTTTCACAGAAAGCAGTATCTGGCTTGGGTTTAGCGGCTTGATCAGGTAATCGGATATCTTGGAACCGATAGCCTCCTCCATGATGTGCTCCTCTTCACTCTTGGTGATCATGATGACAGGCATGGCCGGACGGATGGTTTTGATCTCGTTCAGAGCCTCCAATCCGCTGATGCCGGGCATGTTCTCATCGAGGAACACGACATCAAATGCCTGTTCCTGCACCTTCTCAATGGCGTCGGCCCCACTGTTTACCGGGGTAATGTCGTAGCCTCTCTCTTCGAGGAAAAGAATGTGTGGCTTGAGCAGGTCGATTTCGTCATCGGCCCATAAAATCGTATATCTTTGCATAGTTTTATTTGTTGCGCGCTGTTCTAAATGGCTTCATTGTTAATCAATTACTATACCTCAACGCAAACATTGGCTTGCAGATTGCGGTTACCTCTGCGGGCTAATTTGCTTCCTTGCAGAGCAAATGATTAACGATTAGCAATTTAACAATTAAAAACCTCGGTTTTTGTGAATAAGAAAAAAATATTAAACGACCCTGTATACGGTTTTATCACGGTGCCGTCTGAGTTGCTGTTCGATATCATCGACCATCCTTACTTTCAGCGACTGCGCCGGATCAAGCAATTGGGACTGACCGAGATGGTATACCCGGGTGCCCTGCATACCCGCTTTCACCACGCTTTGGGAGCCATGCACCTCATGAACCTGGCCCTGAACACGCTGCGAGGTAAGAATAACGAGATCTCGGATGCTGAGTTTGAGGCTTCCCTCATTGCCATTCTCCTGCACGATGTCGGTCATGGACCTTTCTCACACGCGCTGGAAACGGCCATTTTCCAGGAAGTGCACCACGAGCACCTCTCGTTGCACATCATGCACTTGCTCAACGAAGAGTTCGGAGGCAGATTGAGCCTCGCCATCCAAATCTTCACTGATACCTACGAGCGTCGCTTTTTTCACAACTGGTGTCAAGCCAGCTGGACGTAGACCGCCTCGACTACCTCAACCGCGACAGTTTCTATACTGGTGTATACGAGGGAAAGATCGGTGCCGACCGTCTGATTAAGATGTTAGACGTGGCCAACGACAAATTGGTAGTGGAGGAAAAGGCGATTTACAGCATCGAGAACTTTCTGGTGAGCCGCCGCCTGATGTACTGGCAGGTATACCTGCACAAAACTGTGATCAGCGCCGAGCACATGGTGTTGCGTACCGTTCAGCGTGCCCGCGAGCTGATTCAGCAGGGTATAGACGTACCGGCCAGCCCTTGCCTCAAGTTCTTCCTTTCCTCCAACCTCACCATGGAGGACTTCCAGAGAGATAATTCTATTTTAGAGCGCTTTGTTTCGCTGGACGACCATGACGTATGGAGCGGCATTAAAGAATGGGCAATGCACCCTGACCCTGTTATCTCCTATCTTTCCAAAAGCATCCTTAACCGCAAGCTGTTTAAGGTATACATCTCAAGCAAACCGATAGACGAAGAGATGATGCTGGGTATAAGCGAACTGGTGCAGGAACGCTTCCAGGTGCATCCTGACGAGGTAAAATATCTCATGATCTCGGGCCGCATCAGCAACAGTGCTTACATGGCCGAGGGGCAGTCAATAGACGTGCTCACCAAAACTGGCTATGTGGTGAACGTGGCTAATGCTTCGGACCTGCCCAACATACAGGCACTGAGCAATAAGGTAGAGAAATACTTCGTCTGCTACCCGAAGGAAGTCGCAACCTTATAAAACCGGCTATAGGATTTGCACGGGATTTGCTTGACCTGTCCATAATCTGCTGCAGAATGTGGCGGTGCAGCGTAAAGTTTTTATTAAGTTTGCCCCCCCAATGGGTAGCACATTTTATTTTTTGCTCTAATTTTACAAGATGGAATTCACTATTCAACAGATTGCGGACCTTTTGAAGGGAGAAGTTGAAGGAGACAGTACAGTAAAGGTCAGCACTTTAGCCAAAATCGAAGAAGCCCAGACCGGAGCTCTCGCTTTTTTGTCTAATCTTAAATATGAACCATTTCTTTATACAACCGGAGCAAGTGCGGTGATCGTTTCGGACAAGTTGGAGCTGAAAAAACCGTTTCCGCCTCTCTTATTCGCGTAGCCGATCCTTACTCCAGTTTTTCTACCCTCCTGGCTTATTACCATCAGGCAGTGCTTGCCTCAAAGGTAGGCGTGGAAGAGCCCTGCTTCATCGGCGCTGGCAGCGAAATAGGCGAAGGCCACTACCGCGGTGCCTTCTCTTATATCGGCAACAACTGCAAAATCGGCCAGAATGTGCGTATCTACCCGCAGGTATACATCGGCGATAATGTGACGATCGGTGACAACACCACCATTTTTGCTGGCGTTAAACTATACGCCAACACAGTAGTGGGTGCCAATTGCACGCTGCATGCCGGCGTGGTGCTGGGTAGCGACGGCTTCGGTTTTGCACCTCAGCCTGACGGCACTTACAAAAATGTGCCTCAAATTGGCAATGTGGTGTTGGAAGATGACGTGAACATCGGAGCCAACACGACCATAGATTGCGCCACGATGGGCTCTACCATCATCCGTAAGGGCACCAAGATCGACAACCTCGTGCAGGTGGCCCATAATGTGGAGATCGGGCAACATACTGTTATTGCCTCACAGACGGGCATATCAGGCTCCACCAAAGTCGGCAACAACTGTGTGATTGCCGGACAGGTGGGCATCGTAGGGCATATCAGCATCGCCGACAAAACCACGATCGGTGCGCAGTCAGGCGTATCCAAGTCCGTAAAAGAGTCAGGCACCATCATCCAGGGCTCCCCTGCCTTCGACTACAAGCAAAACCTTAAGGCCATTACCGTTTTCCGCAAACTGCCGGAGTTGCAGCGCGTTTTAGACGACCTGAAAGAGAAGAATTAAGATTTTAGACCTCTCCTGCCCTGTGCTATCAATTAAAATTGGCAGGCAGTATATAAAATCTTAAGTTTGCAGTCGCAATGCTCCCTCCGCTGTAAGCCCGCTCATACTCTGTGCGCTACAGCAGCGAAAGTATCGCAATAAGTTAACAACGAAACATTAAATGAATTATAAACAGCACACTATCAAGGCTCCGGTAACTGTATCGGGCATTGGATTGCATACGGGCGTTGTATCGAATATGACCTTTAAGCCCGCCCCTGCAAACCATGGCTACAAGTTTCAGCGCATTGACCTCGAAGGTCAGCCGACTGTGAACGTAGACGTGGACAATGTGGTGGACCTTTCACGTGGCACTACCATCGAGCAAAATGGCGCTCGTGTGAACACAGTGGAGCATACGCTGGCAGCGCTGGTAGGCCTGCAGATTGACAATGTGCTGATAGAACTTGATGGCCCGGAACCTCCGATCATGGACGGCTCTTCCATTGAATTCGTAAAGGCGCTTCTTTCAGTGGGTGTTCAGGAGCAGAATGCCCTGCGCAACTACTTCGAAATAACTGAAGGGGTAAGCTACAAAGACGACAGCCGTGGTGTAGAGATCGCCGCCCTGCCGCTTGACGATTACCGCCTGACCGTAATGGTGGACTATAATTCGCCTGTACTGGGCAGCCAGCACGCCTCTATTACGGACATGAGCCAATTTGAAGAAGAGATTGCGCCTTGCCGCACCTTCTGTTTCCTGCACGAACTGGAGGCGCTTTACAAGCAAAACCTGATCAAAGGCGGCGACCTGGATAATGCCATTGTGATCGTGGATCGCGTGGTAGAAGACGGTGAGCTGTCCTACCTGGCAGACTTGCTGGGCAAGAAAAAAGTAACCGTGGAAGAGGAGGGCATTCTGAACAACACAGAACTCCGCTTCAAGAACGAGATGGCCCGCCACAAGCTGTTGGACCTGATGGGTGACCTTGCCCTGATCGGTCGTCCAATAAAGGGACAGATCCTGGCCGCAAGACCGGGACACGCCGCCAACATTGCTTTTGCACGCCGTGTAAAGAAACTGATACAGGAAGCTTCTATCAAAACCGTACCAACCTACGACCCGAAGAAGCCACCGGTAATGGATATCAACCAGATCTCGGCCACCTTGCCGCACCGTTACCCCTTCCTGCTTATCGATAAGATCATCCACCTAGACGAAACTACGGTAACGGGCGTTAAGAACGTGACCATGAACGAGCCATTCTTCCAGGGCCACTTCCCCGGCAACCCGTGCTGCCAGGTGTAATCCAGATAGAGGCAATGGCTCAGACAGGCGGCATCCTGGTGCTGAACACCGTGGAGAATCCGGAAGACTACTGGACTTATTTCCTGGGTATAGACCGTTGCCGCTTTAAGCGCAAGGTGATTCCGGGCGATACCATAATATTTAAATGTGAATTGCTTGCCCCTGTAAAGCGGGGTATTGCCAAGATGTCTGGTCAGGCCTTCGTGGGCGGCCAACTGGTAATGGAGGCAGAGATGTCGGCAAGTATAGTAAAGAAAGACGCATGAATCAGCCGTTAGCATACATCCACCCAGAGGCTAAAATTGCCCAGAATGTGGTCGTAGAGCCTTTTTCCACTATTTACAAAAACGTAGAGATCGGAGAAGGCACCTGGATTGGTCCCAATGTGACCATCATGGAAGGCGCCCGCATTGGCAAGAATTGCAAAATATACCCTGGTGCCGTTATTTCTTCGGTGCCCCAGGACCTGAAGTTCGCCGGCGAAGATACCATTGCCATCATCGGTGACAACACGGTTATCAGAGAGTGCGTGACGGTGAGCCGTGGCACCATCGATAAGATGAAGACCGTGATTGGCAGCAACTGCCTGATCATGTCCTACGCGCATATTGCACACGACTGCATCGTGGGCAACAATTGCATTGTGGTGAACGCCGTGCAGATGGCTGGTCACGTGGAGATGGCGATTACGCTATCATCGGTGGCTCGAGCGCTGTGCACCAGTTCGTAAAGATCGGAGCGCATGCCATGGTTTCGGGCGGTTCACTGGTTCGCAAAGACGTGCCTCCTTTTGTAAAGGCAGCACGTGAGCCGCTAACCTATGCCGGTATCAACTCTATCGGCCTGCGTCGCAGAGGCTTTAACAGCGAACAGATTAACGAGGTGCAGCAAATCTACCGCATCCTGTTCATGAGCGGCAACAATACCACAGAGGCACTGGACAAGATTGAACTGGAGATGGCCCCTAGCCGTGAACGCGACGAAATCATCAATTTTGTTCGTAACTCCGGTCGCGGTATTATTAAGAGTTATTTCTCTAAAGATGCAAATTAACCTAAGCAACTTAGGTAAACGCTACAATTACGAGTGGATTTTCCGGAACCTGACCTATACCCTGGAGTCAGGCACCTCTTATGCCATACTAGGGCATAACGGGTCCGGTAAATCCACTCTTCTTACTGTTATAGCCGGTCACAACCTGCACTCCGAAGGCGAGATCACCTACCTGCTGGATGGGAAGGCGGTAGCCCCGGACAAAGCTTATCGTGAGCTCTCACTTACAGCTCCTTACCTGGAGTTGGTAGAAGAGTTGACGCTTCTTGAAATGATTGCCTTCCATACCCGCTTTAAGCCGCTGCGCAACAACCTTTCGCACGAAGAACTGGTAGAGCGTATGGGTCTGCAGAAATCACGCAACAAGTATGTGAAGGACTTCTCATCAGGTATGAAGCAGCGCCTGAAACTGGGACTGGCCATTTACTCTGACACCAAGCTTTTAGTACTCGACGAGCCTACCACCAATCTTGATCAGGAAGGCGTGAGCTGGTACCAGGAGCACGTGGCAGCGAACAAGGAAGGAAGGCTGATCATCGTGGGCTCCAACATTGTGCACGAGTACAGTTTCTGCGACCAGCACCTTTATATAACAGACTATCATGCTCCAGCCAGGCAGCCGAAACCAGCGAGGCAGTAGCACCGCTGAAGGTATAGGTATAGCCAAGCTGGTAAATAGTGCAAGGTTTTTCAGGTAGCTCTACCAATTTACAGTTAAGCTCCCTAAATTTGTAAGACATAATACTTAGCCAGATACCATGGGAAGAGCATTTGAATTTAGAAAAGCCCGTAAGTTCAAGCGTTGGGACAAGATGTCGAAGGCCTTTACACGCCTCGGCAAAGAGATCGTAATGGCAGTGAAGGAAGCTGGTCCTAACCCGGAAACCAACTCCCGCCTGCGCACGGCCATCAATAACGCCAAAGGTGTGAACATGCCGAAAGACCGTGTAGAAGCGGCCATTAAGCGTGCCTCATCCAAAGAAGAAAAAGATTACGAAGAAGTAGTATACGAGGGCTACGGTCCGCACGGTATCGCCATTCTGGTAGAAACGGCAACTGATAACCTCAATCGTACCATTGCCAACATGCGTGTATACTTCTCACGTGCAGGTGGTGCTGTGGGCAAAACGGGTTCCCTGGACTTTATCTTCACCCGCAAAGGTATTTTTAAGATTGCCGCTGAGGGCCTTGATATCGAGGAACTGGAGCTGGAACTGATCGACGCCGGTGCAGAAGATATTTACGAGCACGAAGGCGAGATCATTGTGGAGACAGCCTTCACGGATTTTGGCGCCATGCAGAAAGCATTGGAAGAGAAAGGCTTGAATGTGATCAGTGCTGAACTGCAACGCGTACCGAATACCCGCATGGAACTGACCGACGAGCAAGCCGAGGAGATTGAAAACCTGGTGGAGAAGATTGAAGAGGATGACGACGTGCAGGCGGTTTACCACAACATGGCATAACCCCTCGCTGCGCTTTAAAGTATAGTGGAAGGCTGTCTGTCGTTGTATAGACAGCCTTTCTTTTTGTGATACTGCTACCTGCCTATGCTATTATACATACTATTCGCACTTGGTTTCGTGTTTTTGATTAAAGGGGCTGACATGCTGGTGTCAGGTGCCTCGTCTGTAGCCAAGCGCTTTAATATTTCGGACATGGTTGTCGGCTTGACGATTGTTTCGTTTGGCACCTCTCTCCCGGAACTGATCATTAACATCATGTCTAGTATGCAGGGGCAGTCAGAGCTGGCGATAGGCAATGTGTTTGGTAGTAATGTGGCTAATCTGCTGTTGATCATCGGGGTCACGGCCATCATTTGCCCACTGCCCATTCAGCGCAATACCATCCTCACTGAAATTCCTTTTTCCCTCATTGCCACTTTACTGGTAGGTTTTCTGGCCAATGCGGTGCTGTTTGGAGACAAAACCTCCCTCTTCATAAGCAGAGTCGATGGCGGCATCCTGCTCTTCTTCTTTGTGCTCTTTATGGCTTATATCTACAACATTGCCAAAACCAACAAGGATGAAGTGATTGAGGAAGACGATGAGCCGATGATGAGTATACCGAAGTCGGTGCTGTACATGGTGCTTGGTGGCGTGGGTTTATTCTTAGGAGGGAAGTGGGTAGTGGACGGTGCCGTTTCCATTGCACAGTCATTTGGCCTGAGCGAATCCTTTATTGGCTTGACTATCGTAGCGATAGGCACGTCCCTTCCTGAGCTCGTTACTTCCGCCATGGCCGCCTTCCGCAGAAACATCGACATCGCGATCGGTAACGTGATTGGCTCCAACATCTTCAACCTACTCTGGATCCTAGGTATAAGCGCCGTTATCAACCCGCTTCCTTTCAATGTAGTAAGTAACTCCGATATCATGGTGATGATCTTTGCTAGTACGCTGCTGGTGGTGGTTATACCTATTGGCAAAAAGAACACGATCGACCGGTGGAACGGTATTTTCTTTTTAGCTATCTACGTTGCCTACATTGTGTTTCTGATACAGAGGGGGTAAGGGAGTTAAAGAGTAACTTCCAAACTATCCAACTCTTACTTCTCAAACTCCTAGTAGTTCCAAGGGTATAGTTCCGGTTCCTTGGCGCCACGGGTTTTCATATGGAGCGGGTGCACACCTTCCGTCTCATCGAAGTAAAGGAAAGCATCGTAGCGATCAGGTATAAGAGTAGGCACATAGTTGCCGAGGTGTTCCACTTTAGGGTCATAGACCACGCCGATGGCACGGTGCGGGATGCGGCGCTGCAGCTCCGGCACTTCTTTTAGATCCTTCGAAAGAATGATTTTATCATCGGTGCTCATTTCGTGCAGCATGTGTTCCCAGCTTCCCTCTTTCGCAGGCGGCACGTCCATTTTTTGCATCGGCGCTCCCCAGGATCGGCTGGCAATCACGTTACCCTGGTATGTTCCGAAGCCTACTAGTTTCACCCGATCACGGCCATACCTTTCGCGGGCCAGCTGCCCGATGTTAAACATGCCGTCATCCGCCATATCGGTGTATTGGGCATCGCCGATGTGCGTGTTATGCTCCCAAACGATGGCTTTGGCATTTGGCCCGTGAAATTCCAGCAAACGGTCCAGCGTCTCCATCATGTGTGAGTCGCGCACGTTCCAGGAGCCAACTCCTCCCCGGATCATCGCTCGGTAATATTTTTCGGCATTCACCGCCACCAACGCATTTTGAGTAGTATTGAACTCGTGTTCCGAATCGTCCGGGTATACGACGCGCTTTGCTACTTGCTCCAACATCTGAATCACTTCATTTTCACAGTCGGTCGGCACAAAGGCTGTTGCCTGTGCATAGATCTGCGGATCGCGGTGAAAGGGTTCGAAGCATTGTACGGCGACTCGCGCAGCCTCTGCGGCTTTGCCATCATGTTGCTCCATATATTTAAGCACCTGATCCAGAGATTCCCATAAACTGTACACATCCAGCCCATAGAACCCTATTTTATGCTGTGCATTGCGGATGTGGTTGAAGTCCCGGATCCACTCGACCAATGCGGCCACTTCCCAGTTCGCCCACATCCAGGTAGGCCAGCGTCGGTATACGCCCAGCACATCCGCTATCTTGCGGCCCGAGTTCTGGTAGCCCTTCACAAAGCGGTTCACGGTATAGCACTCCGGCCAATCACCCTCCACGGCTATGAAAGTAAAGCCCTTGTCTTCGATAAGCCGCTTTGAAATAGCCGTACGCCAGGTATAGTATTCAGAAGTACCGTGCGATGCCTCTCCCAGCATCACTACCCTGGCGTCACCAATTTCTTCTATAAGCTCGTCAAGGTCCTTCTCTTTGGTGATAGGGCTGTATTTGAAGCGTTTGTTTTCCATAGGTATCAGGGGGCTATTATAAGCGTAGCTAACTCATACTTAAAATTTTGTGTATTGTACTTTCAATCTGGTTTTAATGTTTTGCAAAAAAGAAAGCCCGCCGTACCAAACGATACAGCGGGCTTTCTGAAGCGGTATAACAGGTATAGCTTAGGACTGATTTTCTTTGGCAAACACCCTGCGCAGCAACTCAGTCGTGCGGGCGATCGGGTTCTCGCGTATGTTCGCTTCTTCCTGTGCAATCAGCAGGAACAGTCCGTCCATAGCTTTCTGTGTGGCGTACTCGTCCAGGTTCGGGTTTACCTTCTGCACCAATGGAATCTGGTTATACTGGGTAACAAGGTCGGTATAGTAGCGGGTAGCATTGGTCTTTTCCAGTGATTGCTGAATCACAGGCATGAAGGCAGCCTGCAACTGGCTAGAAGTCGTGCGCTTGAGATACTGTGTGGCTGCGTCTTTGTCGCCTTTCAGGATGCCCCATGCATCGGCAATGGACATCTGTTTGATGGCGTTCACGAAGATCGGCACAGCACTCTTTGCCGCGTCTTCAGCTCCCCGGTTCAGGGTCATCACGAAGCGATCCACCTCTTTGCCCAGTCCCACCTGACGAAGCGTGTTCTCAACCTTTTGCACATCCGGTGGAAAAGGTATACGAATCAGGGAGTTCTTGTAATAACCGTCTATTTGTGAGGCTTGGTTCGAGCCTTTGGTAATGCCTACTTCCAGCGCCTGCTTCAAGCCGGAAGCCACTTCTTCGCGGGTAACGGCACCACCGGTTCCGGCCATTACGCCATCTACGGTTCGTTGAATGTCGGCCACTGTACAGGCTGAGGCACCCAGGGTGAGGGCTACGAGTGAGGTGTAGAGTAATTTTTTCATGGATTGTGCTTTTTGTTTGTCAGGCTATACCTGCGCATTGGCTAAAATTACGGAAAATAATGCTTGTCCTGCGCCAAATCGCCCGAACATCTTTAACTTGAATGAGTTTTACTTGGCAACGCACAAATCAGACCAAAATTAATTTTATGAAAGCGGTATATGCAGAAATTATTACGGTAGGTGACGAGATCCTGTACGGGCAGATAGTGGACACCAACTCTGCTTGGATGGGAACGGAGCTCACCAAAATAGGGATACGGGTGAAGCAGATTACCTCTGTTTCAGACGAAGCAAGCCACATCGTGCAGGCACTGGACGATGCCCGCAGCCGCGCCGACATCATTCTGATCACCGGTGGCCTCGGTCCCACCAAGGACGACCTCACCAAAAACGTGCTGGCCGACTACTTCCACACCGAACTCAAACTCGACGAGCAATCGCTGGCTGATGTGACAGAGCTGTTCAAAAGCCGGGGTTATGCTCTCACAGAGCTGAACAGGCAGCAGGCTTTTTTGCCGGCTTCATGCACTCCGGTGCGTAATGTGCTGGGCACCGCACCAGGTATGTGGTTCGAGGACGAAGGCAAAGTGTTTGTGTCGATGCCTGGGGTGCCGTTTGAGATGAAGCGCATGATGGAGGACACGGTGCTGCCACAACTCAAGGCTTATTTCAAAACCCCACACATTATCCATAAGGTCATCCAGACGGTAGGTATACCGGAGTCGATGCTGGCTGAGAAGTTGGAAGACTGGGAAACAAGCTTACCCCCGCATATCCGGCTGGCTATCTGCCACACCTCGGCGGCGTGCGTCTGCGCCTGACTGGCACTGGCGACAATGCTGAACTACTGGAAACTGAGCTGGAAACGGAAGTAAGCAAACTATCGGCTCTTGTACCCAAACACATTTTTGCCTATGGTGAAGTGCCTCTTGAAGAAGCTTTAGGCTCTTTGCTGAAAGAACGGGGTCTGACTATCGCAGCCGCCGAAAGCTGCACCGGCGGTTATCTGGCGCACCGCATCACGAGTGTGCCTGGCAGTTCTGCTTATTTTATGGGCGGTGTGGTGGCTTACGACAACAGCGTGAAAATGCAGCTGCTCGGTGTGAAGTCCGAAACCCTGCAACAGCATGGTGCTGTGAGCGAAGCCACTGTACTGGAGATGGCCCAAAACGTGCGCCAGAAGCTCAATACCGACATTGGAGTAGCCACCAGTGGTATAGCCGGGCCCGACGGCGGCACAGCCGAAAAGCCCGTCGGCACGATCTGGATTGCATACGCTGACCAGCACGGCGCCAAAGCAAAACTTTTGCAATACAACAAAA
>NZ_AKIS01000076.1:0-18649 GCF_000277005.1 Pontibacter sp. BAB1700
TCATCCCTCCGGGTATAGAGCTGTTTCAACCATTTTTGGCTAACCCTGATCTGTGAAGAGTTGCCTTCCTTTCCGATTTGCGTTATGAGGGTCCCCTCCATCCTGCCCGCTTCCATGAAAGCATGGGGTGGGGCCAGAGGGAAACTGCAACAGGGAAAATCAAAATCATGGGCGTCTGACTAAATTTTAATCTTTCTGGCTAAAAAGACTTTCAGATTATGAAAAATATTGCCGAAATTATCAGCATACCGCCACGCAGGTGAATAATTTAAAATTTTCGGGATGAGTAGTGAGTAAAAAGGCCCGGATTTTGCGTTACAGGTATAAGACAATTTAAGCCAATGCACTTATAAAGCCAGAAGGGCTATAGGCGCCAGAAACCACAAAAGCAGGGAATCATGACGCATTTGTTCAAGCTCTCTAATCTGACGACATTTTTAGTTCGGTTCATCCAGATCATCATCGTGTTCCCGATGGCGGTCCTTATCAGTTTTTACCTGCCGCCCATCAGTTTTATCGACTATGAGCTGAACTTCCTCCTGTGTGTTGTTTTAGCGGCCATTGTTTCGGTTGTCATCACCCTTATCAGTCACAAACTTATTTTATTGGCTTTTGTAGGTATTATGGGTGCCATGTTCTTCAACAGCACCTTCGACGATTACACCGTAGAGAACCTCTACGCCGACTACAATGCCATGCTGGTGAACATGACCAGCAATTCCAGCAAAGTGTCTTATTTCAAACCGGTGCGGGGTACCTATTTTCAGGAGCGCCGCGTGAAAAGTGCCATGCAGCCGACCCACCCAGTGGTGCGCTCCTTTGCCGTGGAGAACTCCACCCGCTTTTTTCATGACGAGTACTACCGCAAGTATGGCAAGATGGTGCGCTACTTTTCGCTCTTCAAGCACGTGCGCAACAGCTGGCGCTACGTAAACGATCCGCTCGGCCTCGACTACTATTCTCCTCCTACTGAAAGCATCAAGCTGCTGGCCGGCGACTGCGACGATTATGCCATCCTGATGGCTTCTTCTATCATGGCCATTGGCGGTGAGGCCCGCATTGTGATCTCGCCAAACCATATGTATACCGAAGTGAAAATGGGAACCGTGGAAGACCTGGACAAGGTAAGCTACGCGGTGCGCTCCCTCTTCCCGGACGAAGTAACTGGCGGTAAAATTCACTTCCACGAAACCAACGGAGAGCTTTGGATCAACTTCGACTATACAGCAGGTTATCCGGGCGGTCCTTTCCTGGAGCCGGAACTGTATAGCGTGATCAACTTCACGAATTCTTAATACCGGACTTATACCTGACTGGTAGCTAAATTTTTGGATTTATCGTACAAATGCTGCAGCCGCTTGATTAGCGGCTGTTTATTTTCTATACTTACCGTTTACAGCATAAAACGAACGAAAAAAATATGCCCAAAATCCTGATTATAGATGACGAACGGGCCATTCGCAGCACCCTGAAAGAGATCCTGGAGTTTGAGAACTATACCGTAGACGAAGCCGAGGACGGCCAGAAAGGCCTGCACCAAATTGGCAAGTCGAAGTACGATGTCGTGCTCTGCGACATCAAAATGCCAGGTATGGATGGTATAGAAGTGCTGGAAAAAGCCATGGAAATAGCTCCAGACACTCCTTTTATCATGATATCAGCGCATGGCACCATCGACACAGCCGTGGAGGCCACCAAAAAAGGAGCCTATGACTTCCTGCAAAAGCCGCCGGATCTGAACCGTCTGCTGGTGTCCGTGCGCAATGCACTGGACAAGTCGAACCTGGTGACCGAAACCAAGATCCTCAAAAAGAAAATCTCGAAGACCTACGAAATGGTGGGTACTTCAGAAGCGCTGGGCCGCGTGAAGCAAGCGATCGAAAAGGTAGCCCCTACTGATGCCCGCGTACTAATCACAGGCCCGAACGGATCAGGCAAGGAGTTGGTGGCGCGTGCCATACATGAGCATAGCAACCGCGCCAATGGTCCGCTGATCGAAGTAAACTGCGCCGCTATACCGAGCGAACTGATCGAGAGTGAATTGTTCGGCCACGAAAAAGGCTCTTTCACCTCCGCCGTGAAGCAGCGCATTGGTAAGTTTGAGCAGGCCAATGGTGGTACGCTCTTCCTGGACGAGGTGGGTGACATGAGCCTCTCGGCACAAGCCAAAGTGCTGCGTGCCCTGCAGGAACATAAGATTACCCGTGTGGGTGGCGACAAAGACATTCAGGTAGATGTGCGCGTGCTGGCTGCTACGAATAAGAACCTACTCGAGGAGATCGAAGCCAAGACCTTCCGCGAAGACTTGTACCACCGTTTGGGGGTGATCCTGATCCATGTGCCGCCGCTGAACGAGCGCCGCGAGGATATACCTGATCTGGTGCAGAAGTTCTTGCAGGATATCGCCAACGACTATGGCAACAAGCCAAAGGCCATCACAAACGATGCGCTTGAATACTTAAAGACGCTGGACTGGCGTGGCAATGTGCGTGAATTACGCAACGTGGTAGAGCGCCTGGTGATCATGAGCGGTCAGGAAGTGACGCTGGAAGACGCCAAGGCTTATGCCCGTCCTGCCGGCTCTTAAATATGCCTTATACTCGCCTACGCAAAGCGCCCCGTCCGGATTGGAAGGGGCGCTTGATTTTATACCTATCGTGCTGTTTGAGGTTAGCTATTGCCGCAGTGTATGACCTACTCAGAAACCAGTCTTTCCACTTATAAGCAATCCATTACGCTGCTGCTTTGCCCTTCTTTAGCATACAGCATTGCTTGTATTTCTTCCCGCTGCCGCATGGGCAGGGCTCGTTTCGACCCAGGCGTTTGCCATAAGGGTTAAGTAATTCCCGGAAGTTGATACTAAACCGCCTCTTAGGATTTTGCTGAAAGACTTTGGTCAGCATTTCGTACAGACGTGGATGCTTTTCGGCCAACTGGTCGGGTTTCTCGAAAAAATACTCCGTGACCACCGCGAAGAATTCTGCCTCGCTGGTCGCCCCATAATTGTTAATGTCCGACTTCCCCTTTTCGATCTGACTGATCTTGCGGTACATCAGCTCCTCCCAAGGCTGCAGCAGCTCGTCCGGCAGATAGGCTTTAGGCACACCGTCTATCTCGCCGTCGGCTTGGTCGAGCATGTGCGCAAACTCGTGTATACCTACGTTCTTACGGTCGGCCATGTCATTGAAGCCTTGCTCCAGCGCCGGTTTGGACAATGTAACGTAATGATCATTCTGGAACGGATTCACGCGCCCCAACACCTCCGAAACGGCTTCGTTATCCTGGTTCTTATATCGGTGGATACTGCCGGGAAACACCAGCACCTCTCCCAGGTTATGGTATTCCCAGTCCTTAAAACCAAAAATCGGGATGATAGCACTGGAACCGACCAGCACCTTCGTTGTGTCATCTACCTCTGTGTCTATACCTGTGATGCGCTTTTCGGACACAAAAAGGAGAAGTTTCCGTTCAAAGCGCTGTTTCTCTTCTTCGGTTTTTAAAGTATGGTAAAAGCCTACACGGTCTTGCAGGATCTTGCGCCACTCCATCGGAAAGCCTTTTTTCAGAATCTGCTTGCGGTGACGCTCCTTGCGGGTGGCCCACCTGTAAAACAGCAGCAGCATACCTGCTACCAGTGCAATAAAAAATACATAACCCATGGGCAGCTTAAACGGGAAATTGGCGTTTTGGATGTTAGGCGATCAGTTGTTATGCAATCAATAGATTACAGCCCCGGATGTCAGAGTTATCAAATCGACCCAGTACTTCAAAGGTTCCGTCCGGCTTCAGGCGCCCGATGTCTTTGGTCTCAATAAAGGCACAGGAGTCTATGTTAGCCAGGTCGATGATGTTAATACCGCCTGAGCGCATATCCGGGCGGATGTCGAAAGGATCGTTGAGATCGCGTAGGAGTACCCGCAAGGTATAGCCCGGATGAAAAAGGCCATCGCCCATAGAATAAGCCTGCGACAGCAGCTCCGTCATACCATACTCTGAGTGAATAGCTTTTACACCAAAGCCCTGCTTCAGGTGGGCATGCAGTTCCTCCCGTATCATCTCCCGGCGACGTCCTTTCATACCACCGGTCTCCATGATAGTCACATGGCTGAAATCCTCCTGCCCTTTCAGTTCATCAGCCCAGTCAAGCAGTGCGTAGGAAACACCGATCAGCAGTACTTTTTTTCCTTTCTGCTGTGCTCTCTTTACATTCTGTAACAGCTCGTCATGGTTACGCAGGTAGAAGCCCTCCTCCTCCTGCCCCGATTGCTTCACAAAAAAATCGACCATGGCCACGAGTGATGAACCGCCCTGCTCCAGGTATGAGGGCAACAGCGCCAGCACCACATAATCGGTCAAGGGACCATAGAATGACTCGAAAATACGCTTTGTGGTGCGCAGGTACCATTCCAGGCTTGCTACCTGGTGCCGACTTCGCATCATTTGGGTGGTGCCGCTGCTATAGAAGGTCACCTCAGGTTCGAAAGTACCGGTTATGACCTCATGCGTCTTGAAGAACTCAATGGGTAGAAAAGGAATATCCTCAAGCCGAGTGACCTGCTTCGGATCGCGGCCTAAATGCTGCAAATAGTCATGGTATACCTGATTATGCTCAGACTGGTACCTGAAAAGGGCCAGGGCAGTTTCTGTAAAATCGAAAGACTGCTCTGCTAGTAATAACTGCAAATGTCGGGCTTTGAAGTCCATCCAAATTATTTATAACAATTCCTGTATCTGTTCGTTTGATTTAGTAAATTTAGCTTCATTTTCTGAGATCCCACATGAGATACTTGCTAAAGTATGGTGCGCCTAGTCTGCTGTTGCTGCTGGCCCTTAGCTCCTGCCGTAAAGAGCCTGTTTATGATGTAGTACCTGAAATAGAATTCAGGCGTGTGGAGCAGTACCATTTTGTGGATACGCCATTCCCTCAAAGGCCGGATATCACCTCTTTACGCGATTCACTTGTGCTGGTCATAGGCTTTAAAGACGGAGACGGCAACCTGGGCCTTTCCAGTAACCGGGATTCCGAAGACTTTCAGCCTCCTTTTAATGAAGGCTCCCAGTACGAGCAGAATTTTCATACCGTGATGTACATCAAGGTACAGGATCCGAACAATCCAGGCAATTCCCGCTTTGAGCCTTATCCTTTCCCAGTGCCAGGCTTTCAGTTCTCAGGTCGCTTCCAGCGTCTGTCAGCTGATGATCGCCCGGAACCGCTGGAAGGCGAGATCAAATACAGCATCAACGAAATAAACGCATCCGAATTTCCCTTGCTACGCCCCGGTGCTGTCATCAAATTTGACATTTACATCTACGACCGCACGACTCCTGTGCCTAATCGCAGCAATGTCGTGACAACAGACGAAATAACCTTATTTCAGCCAGCAGTAGGTGGTTGATCGCTTCATTAAAGTATATAAAGAGAGAGGCCCTGTACCAAATGATACAGGGCCTCTCTCTTTATAGCATTACCTAATTAGTAGATCGTAGGATAAGCCTTCGGATCAGCTTCGTGCATGATCTCGTATACCGCCTCAAACACATCCTCCGGATTCGGCTTAGAGAAGTAGTCGCCATCAGATGAGTACGGCGGACGGTGTGCATGCGCCGACAAGCACTGCGGCTTGGAATCCAGGTAACGCCAGGCGCCCTGCTCGTCCACTACCTGCTGCATCATAAAGGCCGTTGCCCCACCTGGCACGTCCTCATCGGCAAACAGTACGCGGTTTGTCTTGCGAATGGAGTCCGTGATCATGTGCTCCAGGTCAAACGGCAACAAAGACTGCACGTCTATTACCTCAGCTGATATACCAAACTCCTCAAGCTGACGGGCTGCATCCATCACGATGCGGCACATAGAGCCGTAAGTCACGATGGTGATATCAGTGCCTTCCTTCAATACTTCCGGCTTGCCTAGCGGCACAGTAAACTCACCTACGTTGCTAGGTACACGCTCTTTCAGGCGATAGCCGTTGAGACATTCAATTACCAGCGCCGGCTCGTCAGACTTAAGCAGTGTGTTGTAGAAACCTGCCGCCTGCGTCATATCACGCGGCACTAACACATGCATGCCTCTGATGCTGTGCAGGATCATGCCGATCGGAGAACCGGAATGCCAGATACCCTCCAGACGGTGACCACGGGTACGCACGATCAACGGTGCCTTCTGGCCACCTTTGGTACGGTACTGCAAACAGGCCACGTCGTCAGACAGGATCTGAATAGCATATAATAAGTAGTCGAGGTATTGGATCTCTGTGATCGGGCGCAGGCCACGCAGGGCAGCGCCTATACCTTGACCGATGATCGTACACTCGCGTATACCTGTATCGGTGACACGCAACTCTCCGTGCTTCTCCTGCAGACCGGCAAAAGCCTGGTTCACGTCACCGATGCGGCCAACGTCCTCGCCAATGGCGAACACTCGTGGATCACGGGCCAGCATGGCATCAAAGCAGGCCTGCAGCACCTCACGGCCATCTACCACAGGAGCATCCTCGGCAAACTCAGGTTTGATTTCCTCTACTAAGAGAGCAGCCTCTTCAGACTGGCTATATAAATAAGAGTTGAAACGGTCCGCATTTTCGCCCATGGTCTGCTCCAGCCAACCTACCAGTTCACGCTTGGCCTGGTTGTTTTCGTCGCGCACGTAGCGTAACACCTTCCGTACTGCTCTCACAGCATCGCTGCGAATAGGAGTCGATGTCTTGCGAAGCTCTTCTGTAATGGTGGCGATCTCCGTGATGTGCTCACTGGCAGCTGCCAGGTTATCCATCAGCTTCAGTGCCTCCTCATGATCGGCCTTGATGCTGTCTGCAAAAGCGGTCCAGGCGGCAGTACGAGCCTGCGCACGGCTTCTTTGGCTTCATTTTCAATCTGATCAAGCTGGTCAGTAGTTGCTATTTCATTAGACAGCATCCACTCGCGCATCTTCACGAGGCAGTCATACTCTGCTTCCCAGGCCAGACGGTCTTTCGATTTGTAACGCTCATGGGAGCCCGAAGTAGAGTGTCCCTGCGGCTGTGTTACCTCTTCCACATGCACCAATACAGGCACATGCTCTTCGCGGCACACCTTTACTGCTGCTTCATAAGCTTCGCAGAGGGCGGCATAGTCCCAGCCTTTCACTTTAAATATCTCGTAGCCCTGCTCCTCACGGCTGTTGCGCTGGAAGCCGGCCAGAATTTCAGAAATACTGCCTTTGGTAGTCTGGTACTCGGCCGGCACCGAAATACCGTAGCCATCATCCCATACCGACACCAGCATTGGCACCTGTAATACGCCGGCTGCGTTGATGGCCTCGAAGAACATGCCTTCTGAGGTGGAAGCGTTACCGATCGTACCGAAAGCCACCTCGTTGCCATTCACTGAAAACTGCTGCATCCCCTGCAAATCAGGATTCTGACGGTACAGCTTAGAGGCATAAGCCAGACCTACCAGGCGAGGCATTTGCGATGCGGTAGGTGATATGTCAGAACTGGAGTTTTTCTGCTCCATCAGGTTTTTCCAGTTGCCCTCCTCGTCGAGCAGGCGGGTACCAAAGTGCCCGTTCATGGCGCGACCGGCTGTAGAAGGCTCTGCCTCTACATCGGTATGCGCATATAGTTGAGCAAAGTACTGCTGGAGCGTCAGCTCGCCGATGGCGAACATAAAAGTCTGGTCACGGTAATAGCCAGAGCGAAAATCGCCATTCTGGAAGAACTTGGCCATGGCCAGCTGGGCAACTTCTTTGCCATCGCCGAAAATACCGAACTTGGCTTTACCCATAAAAACCTCCTTGCGGCCGGCAAGGCTCGCATGGCGGCTCTCCCACGCAATGCGATAGTCGTTGAGTATTTCCTGAGTGCTTAGTCTTTGAGTTATAGATGCTTCAGCAGTTTGCATGTCTTGTCTGTAAAAGCTTATTATGGATTTTCTTTTCAAAAGTACAGAAGATTAGCCTAAAATCAAATTAGGGCCCTTCTGCCGCCTAATCAGGCATAGGAATTGTTGCTGTTTTTTGTCAAAAGATTTTATATCTTTGTTTGTTTGCAGAACCTCTTTTTACTTTCGCAAAATTTCTTTACTTCGCATTATGAACAGAAAATTTTACTTCCTTACATTCCTTAGCCTTCTGTTGGCTGGTTTTTCAGCCCAGGCGCAGGGCGAGCTCAAGTTTGAGAAAGAGACGCACGACTTTGGCACATTTGCCGAAGGTGTGATTGCTTCTTACGAGTTTGTAGTGAAGAACGTAGGCGACAAGCCTGTGGTTATAGCGCAGGTACAGCCATCTTGCGGCTGCACCACACCGGAGTGGACCAAAGACCCGATCATGCCAGGCAAAACAGGCGTAATTAAGGCAATGTACAACAGCAACGGCCGTCCCGGACCCTTTCACAAGTCTATTTCTGTGATCTCAAACGCTGCTACACCTCAGGCTGTTATCTTCATTAAAGGAGAGGTTGGACCAAAAGATTTAAAAACTAGTTACACGCCGGAACAAAAAGCAAACTCACCGCGTTTGGCTGTTGGAACTACTTCACACAGCTTTGGAAAACTTGAAAAAGGACAAAAAGCGGTGGCAAAGTTTACAATCAAAAACACAGGTCGGCAGGACCTTGTAGTGCAGGGTGTGAAGTCAAACTGCAACTGTGTAACCTATAAAGTTTCGGAACCAGCATTAAAACCGGGACAGCAGGCAACTTTGGAACTAACCTACATTCCTACGATGTTAAAGGAGCAAAATGAGGTAGTAACCATCGTTTCAAATGATATTGTAATGCCAGACCTGAAGCTCACGCTGAAGGCAAATGTAGTAGAAAGTCTGGCTCAAAAGAATATGTTAAGGGAGGGCAATCAGCCGGTACCTTTCAGATAGTTTTTTTCATAGTTTTATTTTGTACTAATGGCAGTGATTTTATCACTGCCTTTTTTCATTTTATACCTTTTGGTTCTGGCATTGGGGAATAAGCAGGATACAATTTGGAAGCATCCCCATCATTCACTACCCGATCGTTTGGTCAAGTCCGTCTGTCGCGCAGGACCATAGCCCCCCTATCCTATTCCAAATCCCTTTAAATCAACCGTGTGCAAATGTTTATACAATCTTAAAGCAGGTTTCTTGTTTAGCCTTTTATTTCAAGATAGATATGGTATATTTGCGCAGCTTTTCCAATATCTAATACTATAAGAAAGAACGACATGATTATTGGTGTTCCAAAGGAAATCAAGAATAACGAAAACCGCGTAGGCGTAACTCCTGCCGGCGTGGTGGAACTGGTGCGCAATGGCCACACTGTGTACGTACAGGCTACTGCCGGCGAAGGCAGCGGCTTCCCGGATGATATGTATACCCAGGCTGGCGCTTCTATTCTGCCTAGCATTGAAGAGGTATACGGTATCGCTGAGATGATCATCAAGGTGAAAGAGCCGATTGAGTCGGAGTACAGTCTGATCAAAGAAGACCAGTTGCTGTTCACCTATTTCCACTTTGCTTCATATGAGCCGCTCACGCACGCTATGATCAAGCAAAAAGCGGTTTGCCTTTCTTACGAAACGGTAGAGCGCGCTGACAGAAGCCTTCCATTGCTGGTGCCTATGTCAGAAGTTGCCGGCCGCATGTCAATACAGGAAGGTGCCAAGTACCTGGAGAAACCACTGAAAGGCCGTGGTATCCTGCTGGGTGGCGTACCAGGTGTGCGTCCTGCCAAGGTGATGATCCTGGGCGGTGGTGTGGTTGGTACCAACGCAGCCAAAATGGCTGCAGGTATGGGTGCTGACGTAACCATCCTCGACACGAACCTGGCCCGTCTGCGTTACCTAGACGATATCATGCCAGCCAACGTGAACACCTTCATGTCTAATGAATACAACATCCGCGAACTTCTCCCTACGCACGACCTGATCATTGGCGCTGTGTTGATCCCAGGCGCTAAGGCTCCTCACCTGATCACACGTGACATGCTGAAGGAAATGCGTCCGGGTACAGTGGTAGTTGACGTTGCTGTTGACCAGGGCGGTTGCATCGAAACCTGCAAGCCGACTACGCACGAGAACCCAACTTACATCATCGACGATGTAGTGCACTACTGCGTAGCCAACATGCCAGGTGCCGTTCCTTACACTTCAACACTGGCACTTACCAACGCTACCCTGCCTTACGCCATTCAACTGGCGAACAAAGGCTGGAAGCAAGCTTGCGCAGACAGCAATGAACTGAAGCTTGGCTTGAACGTAGTACAGGGCAAAGTAGTGTACAAAGGTGTGGCAGAAGCCTTCAACCTGGAGTACACAGACGTTAACTCTGTTCTTTAATTAAGGTATAGCCTTTCTATAAATGGAGCGCCTTCCTGAACTGTTCGGGAAGGCGCTCCTGTTTTGTGCAGACTATCGTAAAGCGCACCATTTTCGGTATCTTTGTGTTCCAATGCCGGCATGTCTCTCCACAGAGACAGCCATGATGCTAAGATTCTCTTATTTAACAGATGTTTGACAGTTCATTTCAAGTGCTGCTGCGGCGCCTGGGGCTTGTTTTTCTGCTCTATACCTTGCTGCGTGCCGTTTTCTTCGTCTTCAACTTTGATCACTTTGCCGAAGCCTCTGCCGGGCAGGTCGCATTGGCCTTTGTGCACGGATTCCGCTTTGACGTAGCGGCACTGGTGATCATAAACTCCCTGTTCATACTGCTGTCGCTGCTACCCCACGGTAACCTGCAGCACCCGGCCTACCAACGCGTACTTCAGTGGCTGTTTGTGCTCACCAACGCACCATTTATCGCCCTGGCACTCGTCGATGTAGAGTTCTTTAAGTTCATAGGCAGGCGATCAGGCAATGAGGTGTTCACCATTACAGGCGATGTACTGGGGCAATTAGGGCAGTTGGCCAGCTATTACTGGTACATGGGCCTTGTCTTTGCAGGCCTGGTCTTCGCAATCATCAAGTTATACCCAAAGTCCGCTTCTATACCTGGCCAAATACCCGTGCTATGGCTGCGCTACCTGCGTCTGCTGTTGGTAGCTGGTTTTGTAGTGTTGGGTATACGGGGCGGTATACAGCTAAAGCCATTGCGCCCGGCACACGCTTTTGTGCACGAGCATGCTTCATTGGGCACCTTTCGCTTAACACCCCTTTTACTTTTATCAAGAGCATAGGCAAAACCACTTTAGAGGAAAAACACTTTTTCGCGTCGGACGAAGAAATGCTGGCCAGTTTGCCAGTTAAGCCCGGCAGGTATGCTATACCTGCCGGGGAACCGCTTCAGGAAAATGTGGTGCTGGTCATTCTCGAAAGCTTTGCCTCCGAGTATGTAGGAGCTCTGAACAACGGCGTGGGCTATACCCCTTTTCTGGATTCGCTGGCCAGTGAGGGACTTCTGTTCCGTAACAGCTTTGCCAATGGCCGCAAGTCCATTGAGGCGCTGCCTTCCATCCTGTCGGGGCTGCCCTCGCTCCTGCCTGACCCTTACATCACCTCCCCTTACCAGTCCAACACGGTATACAGCGCCGGGCATCTGCTGCGAAACGCTGGCTATACAACTGCCTTCTTCCACGGCGCGATTAACGGTACCATGGGTTTCAATCAGTATACCCAAATGGCAGGTATACAGCACTATTATGGGTTGGATGAATATCCTTCAGAGCTCCGGGCAAAGCATTTTGACGGCAACTGGGGTATCTTTGATGAGCCTTACCTGCAGTACACGGTGCAGGAGATGAGCACATTCCCTCAGCCTTCTTCAGCACTGTCTTCACGCTCAGTTCACACCAGCCTTATACCGTGCCTGCCCAGTACAAAGGCAGGTTCCCAAAAGGCGAACTGGAAATACACGAGTCTGTGGGTTATGCTGATTATGCCTTGCGGGAGTTTTTCAAGACGGCTTCCCAGCAGCCCTGGTACGAGAACACCCTGTTTATACTGGTAGCCGACCATACCCAGAAAAGCATACGACCGGAGTACCAGCAGGAACTGGGTTATCATCGGGTACCACTCCTACTGTTTCATCCGGCAAAAAAACTGAAGGCTGATGTGCAGAAGGTGACGCAGCATGCCGATATCCTGCCGACGATTGTGGATTACTTAAAATTACCAAGCGATAAACTGCTGTTATTCGGACAGTCGGTGCTTGACAGTGCAGCAACGGGTCATGCACTTATTTACAATGGGATATCGTACTACCTGGTGCAGCAGGATGGTGTGGCTGAGTTAACGGCATCGGACGACCTACGCTTCCATACTTTCCCGGAACTGGCACCTGCCGAACAGGCAAATACTGCACATGAACAGCAACTGAAAGCTTATGTGCAGTACTTCAAAAACAAAATGGTGGCCAACGACCTGTATTTCTGGCTGCAGAAAAAGTAAGCTGGAAACACCAAAAAAAGCGATTTTTGTAAACCCTAAGCGCTATACCTCCACTCCGGAAGCTGGTGGTATACCTTGCAACGGTGTAAACTGCCGCGTCTCGAAATTCACTTCCCAGCAGTAGTGTTCCATACCATTAGTGATAACTACATAGCGGGCTTGCAGCACCTGATTATAGACTGATACCTGTTTCACGACATCCTGCGTAATGGGTACATGCGCAGCCTTGCACTCGACGAGCAGATAAGGTTTGCCTTCCTGATCGTACACACACATATCGGTGCGTTTCTGCAACTTGTTGTAGGTGGTGCCCCGTTCAATACTGATAAGGCTTTTAGGATAGCGGTAGGTCCCGATCAGGAAATGCACGAAGTGCTGACGAACCCACTCTTCTGGCGTAAGCAGCACATATTTGCGGCGAAGCGCATCAAATATCATGACATTAGCGCCAGAATGCTTAATTTTGTAATCAAATGTCGGTAAGTTCAGCATTTCCATACCGCAATTTACCAAATTTACAGCCTCCGCCCCAGCAAACTCTCCCTTGCCAAGGCGGCTTTTTTATATCTAATTACTTATATTTAAAACATGAAGAGCAAAGAAGAAATTGTAGGCGACTGGTTACCAAGGTATACCGGTGTGCCTTTAGATGAATTTGGCGAGTATATCCTGCTCACGAACTTTATCAATTATGTGCGTATGTTCGCCGACCGCTTCGGCGTGGAGATAAAAGGTCTTGACAAACCGATGCAAACGGCAACGGCCAATAACATCACCATCATCAACTTCGGTATGGGTAGCGCCATGGCGGCCACCGTGATGGATCTGCTCTCAGCCATTAAGCCGAAGGCAGCCCTTTTTCTGGGCAAGTGCGGCGGTTTGAAAAGAAAGACAGCTATCGGTGACCTGATCCTCCCAATTGCGGCTATCCGCGGCGAGGGTACGTCCGATGACTACCTGCCACCAGAAATCCCGGCTCTGCCGTCTTTCCGCCTGCAGCGAGCCGTGTCATCTATGATCAAGAAGCACGAAATGGACTACTGGACCGGTACCGTGTATACAACCAACCGCCGCGTGTGGGAGCACGACGAGGACTTTAAAGAGTACCTGCGCCAGATCCGCGCCATGGGCATCGACATGGAAACCGCTACCATTTTCACTGTGGGCTTCATCAACGAAATCCCGCATGGTGCCCTGCTGCTCGTGTCGGACAACCCGATGATTCCGGAAGGTGTGAAAACCTCTGAGAGCGACAAGCTTGTAACCACTAATTATGTAGAAAAACACCTCAGCATAGGTATAGACTCCCTGATCGAGCTGATCAATTCGGGCGAGTCGGTGAAACACATGCGTTTCGAATAAGCAGATACATGAAAAAAACACTACGTTCCTTTGCAGCCACTGCCCTGCTGGGCCTCACCCTCCTGACTAGTTGCAATACCACTAACACCGGCGGCGAGTCGGTTGACCTGATCGTGTACAATGGCAATGTGTACACCGTGAACGAGAACTTTGACCAGGCTGAGGCCTTCGCCGTGAAAGATGGTAAGATCGTGGCAGTGGGCACGACAGCCGACATCCGGTCCAAGTATAGCGCCACCGAAGAGCTAGACGCCGAAGGTAAAACCATCTACCCGGCCTGATCGACGGACACGCTCACTTCTACCGCTATGGCCTGGCCCTGCAGTCGGCTGACCTGGTAGGCACTACCTCTTTTAAAGAAGTGGTGCAGAAGGTAGTGGACCAGCAAAAGGCTTACCCGGACGCAGACTGGATCACCGGCCGCGGCTGGGACCAGAACGACTGGGCGGTGAAGGAATTCCCGACAAAGGACACGCTGGACCAGCTCTTCCCTGACACACCGATCATCCTTACCCGCATTGACGGCCATGCTGCGCTGGTAAATCAGAAAGCCCTGGATTTGGCAGGCATCACCCCACAAACTAAAATGGTGGGTGGCCTAGTAGAAGTGGAAGGCGGCAAGATGACCGGTATCCTGATCGACAATGCGATTGACAAGGTAACGGCTGTTATACCTGAAGCCGACGAGCAGGAGCAGCGTCAGGCGCTGCAGAATGCTGAGAAGAATTGCTTTGCAGTGGGCCTTACCTCCGTAGCCGATGCCGGACTGGATAAGTCTACAGTGGACCTGATGGATGCCATGCACAAAAGCGGAGAGCTGCAGATGCGTGTGTACGCCATGATGAACCCGGGCAAGGTAAACCAGGATCATTACTTTGCGAACGGACCTTACAAGACGGATCGTCTGAACGTGCGCTCTTTCAAGGTATACTCTGATGGTGCACTGGGCTCCCGTGGTGCCAATCTCCTCAAGCCTTATAGCGACAAGCATGGTCATTACGGCTTTTTGCTGGCCTCCGAACAGGAGTTCCGCGACATTGCCAAGCAACTGAACCAGCACGGTTTCCAGATGAACACCCACGCTATTGGCGACTCTGCCAACCGCCTGCTGCTCGATATCTACGGCGAAGTGTTAGGTGGTAAAAACGACAAACGTTGGCGCATAGAGCACTCCCAGATCATCAACCGGCGGACATGGACAAGTTTGGCAAGTATAGCGTGCTACCATCGGTGCAGCCTACGCATGCCACATCGGACATGTACTGGGCCGGTGATCGTTTGGGCAAGGAGCGCATCGCACATGCCTACCCTTTCAAACAACTGCTAGACCAGAATGGCTATATGCCGCTCGGCAGCGACTTCCCGGTAGAAGACATCAATCCGGTATATGGTTTCCATGCAGCAGTGGCCCGTCAGGATGGCGAGAACTGGCCGGAAGGCGGCTTCCAGATGGAAAACGCCCTGAGCCGTGAGGAAGCTTTGCGTGGTATGACGATCTGGGCCGCGAAAGCTGCTTTCGAAGAAAAAGAAAAAGGCAGCATTGAGCCTGGCAAGTTCGCTGACTTCATCCTCGTAGACCGCGACCTGATGAAAGTTGCCAACGACCAGATGCGCGGCCTGCAAGTACTCCGCACCTACGTGAATGGGGTGCAGGTATACAAGAAGTAGAATTGTTGATTGATAAACGGGCTCTGTAGGAACAGGTCGCTACCTGTCCGAATCATGTACAACTAGCTTATCTGAATCAGGATTTTCAGGATTAAAGGATTGACAGGATTCTTAATTATGATTGTTTACAAGGTTAATCCTGTAAATTTTAAAATCCTGTAAATCCTGATTCAGACAATAAAATAAACGAAAACGGCAGCCTGATTGAGCTGCCGTTTTCGTTTTATACTCCTCTATACCTGGCCAGCTACTGCCTCTGCCTCCCCCTGGGGCTCCAGGGACTTTTTACCTTTGATGAGCGAAAGGAAGATCAGGCCTAGCACAAAGAAAATGATCAGGCCAGGATGCTGTAGCGCATCGAACCGGTTACCTGCGCAACAGCTCCGTAAGCCAGGGTGCCGAGCATGATCGAAACTTTCTCGGTCACATCATAGAAACTGAAATAGGAAGCATGATCCTGTGTGGTGGCCGGAATCAGTTTGGAATAGTCGATCGGGAGAGTGACTGAATACCTCCCATCACGGAGCCAACTACAGCTGCCATGGCATAAAATTCATATGCGGTGGTAATAAAATAGGCCGCTATGCATATCCCAATCCAGATAATGACAGCGATGATCAGGGCTCTGATGTTGCCATACCTGGCTGAGAGTGCCAGCAAAACCGTAGGCACCCGCAATGGCCACCAGTTGAATGATCAGAATGGTGATGATAAGGTTATCGCTTGGCAGTTGCAATTCTTCTATGCCAAACAACGTGGCCACATACATCACTGTTTGCACACCCATGTTGAAGAAAAAATAAGCCAGCAGGTAACGTTTGAGCAGGTGCAGCTCCTTCACCTGATTTAGAACTTTCTGCAATTCCTTCACACCATTCAGGATCCAGCTGCCTTGTGGATTGCGTCTGTACACGTTGGCAGGCAGGTGGTAGAAAGTATACTGGGCAAAGCCGAACCACCAGATACCTGTCGTCAGAAATGCTATGCGCGGCGGTAAACTTGTGTTTTCAGCGGCAATCCCAAACCAACCTGGTTGCAGGATCATGGCGAGATTAAAGAGCAGCAGGAGTACGCTGCCTATATACCCCATGGCAAAACCACGGGCGCTCAAGCGGTCATACTGATCTTCGGTGGCGATCTCAGGCAGATATGAGTTGTAGAATACGATACTTCCGGTAAAGCCTATGGACGCCAGCATGAACAGCACAACCGATATTGAAAAAGTCTCTCTTGTAAAAAAGAAGAGCCCGGCGCATGAAATGGACCCCATGTAACAGAACAGCTGCATAAACAGCTTCTTACGTCCACTGTAATCCGCAATAGCTGTCAGGAAGGGGTTCATGAGCACGATCAGCAGGAAAGAGCCCGACACTGCATAGGAAAACAGCACCGAACTCTGAAGCTCCAACCCAAAGAAGCTTACGATGGTAGAGGCCGTTTCGGGGTGCTCGGATACCGCGCTATAGTAGATCGGGAAGATCGTGGAAATGATAACGAGCGAATAGACCGAGTTAGCCCAATCATAAACGCACCAGGCCCTGGTGATGGTAGGGTTGTTTTTTTGCATAGCTGAAATATAACAAAATATTTATTCAGCGTGAGCGTACCTTCAAATTCACTTCAGCTTTTGCCAGAATCTGCAGAATCAGATCCCACAAATGTTCGTAGGGCACAATCTCAATTTCTGCATAGGCATCCCCAGGAGCCGGTGTTTCCATCAGTCTCTTGTAAAGCGCCTCTCCTTTTGTACGGCAAGCCACTGCATCGTAGTCTTCTGTCACGGTGAGTACCAGCAGCTTTAAGAAAAGCTTGCTGCGTAAGCTAAAGGCATCTTTCAGGTGCGTGGAAACATATTTCTTAATACTCTCGATGCGGTAAAGCAGCGCCTCAGTCTCGCCTCTTTCCAGCAGGTATATGAACTGCAACGTAAGAATGGCCACATTGAAGCCCAGCTTATCTTTGCTGTACTCAGGCAGCGAAAGCAGGTATGGATTATTAGCCTCTCCTTCCGGAACAGCTGCCTGCGGATAAATCAGCCTGAAGTACGACCGGTACAGCATCCAGCGTTCTTTGGCAATGGTAGGAATGGTTTGCAAAGCACTGTTTTCGATTACTTGCTGCAGCAGTATATCCGCCAGATCATACCTTCGAGCGTGCACGGCTAACAGGAAATAGTTTTCCATATAGGCAAACCAATTTCGGGTAGACGGCTGATAAAGCCCGAGGTTTTCCTGCGCATACATCAGCCCATCACTCAACTGCTTTGCTCTCAGGTGAGCATACACCATGATAAAGTTGTTATAAGTCAGATCAAAGCGATGCGCGTTAATCTTATTCTGCTCAACCAATCTCAGTGCGTCGACTGTAATTGTAATAATATCCTTGAAATTACCCTCCAGTTCGTGATACCAGATAGAGGTTCTGTAAAAAGCATAATAAGCGCTGAACGTACCTGATTCTTGCCAAAGCTTTTCCAATTGAATTATTAAGAGTGGCAGTTGAGGCAAAAACTCCTTCCTGGTCTTGGTTGATTTGCGGAGCTGCATGTTTATATTCTGAAACATTGAAACTGCTTCCCGCTCATTTACAAAACGCTGCATTGTAAGTTTTAGATCTTCCTGAGCTGCTGTAAACTTCTTGATCAACCCCTGTTCAGCATAACTTAAGGTAAGTAATTCCAGAGCAGATACTTTCAAATCAATAAAATCAAACTCCTGGGCTAATGCCAGTGCCTTATTAGCTAAACTGATTACCAAATCAAACTCATAGCGAGCACGCACTATGTTAGCTTGATATATAAGACTGTTACATTGGATTTCCTTCTGTCTTACAAAGTTCGCAGTGACCTTTTCAGCATTTACATAATTCAATTCATTAAAGAGCTTCTTTTTAACCCTATGCTTCAGCATCTTATACCTTACATCATTTGGGCTCGCATTGTAAAGGTCTTTTGCAGCGTCCTCGTCTGATATATAATATCCAAGTTCAATCCCTTGGATAAATTTTTTCTCTTTAACACTTTGCTTAGGTACATCAAGCAACGCAGTCTCTGCCTGACTGCAGGAAAGAACAATATCAATCAGTTTTTTAATTTCTTTCATGCATAAGGTCTTGTAAAACTTATATATATTAGAAACCTATTTGCTCTTTAAGCCTGTAGGTGGCGTCAGTTTTCAATATTTTTGATCTAATTCTGCTTAAAAATAAGACACGCATGTTACTTTTAAAACTTTATTGAACAGTAAATTTCAAAATATTTGTCTCCAGACTAACTAAATCACAT
>NZ_AKIS01000077.1:0-18813 GCF_000277005.1 Pontibacter sp. BAB1700
CCGTCAAGCCCGGCAAAGCAGGAAGCTCAACTACCATTGCAGCATGGCTGTCGATACGGCCAAAGGGGTGATCTCCCATGTGCGGGCGGATTTCGCCGACGGCCGGGACAGTCAGCACCTGCCTTCTCTTGTGATGCAGGTGCAAGGTAGGCTAAAGGAGAATGCGCTGCTCATGCAGGAGCTGCTGGCAGATGCCGGCTACTCCAACGGCTCCAACTACCACCTGCTTGAGCAGCAGGGCATCACGGGCTGGATCCCCGTGTTCGGCAAATACAAACCGGAGATAGAGGGCTTTCCCTATGACAAGCAGGCTGACCGGTACACTTGCCCCATGGGCAAGCCGCTTCCCTTCATGGGCTTTGACCGAACTGCGGACGGCAGGCTGCTGAGAAACTACTGGGCGGCCCCGGCGGACTGCCGCCAGTCGCCCGAACAAGCCAACCTGCGCCCCCAAGGCCAGGTGCCGCAAGATCACCCGCACCGCCTATGACGAGCAGTACCGACGGGCATACGCCAGGCAGAACAGCAGGCGCGGCAAGCAGATGAGAAGGCTTCGACAGAGCACGGTGGAGCCGGTGTTCGGAAGCCTGGTGCAGCACTACGGCCTGCGAGGAATCAATGTGCTGGGCAGATCAGGGGCGCATAAGGTCATGCTCCTGGCCGCTGTTGCCTTCAACCTTAGGAAGTACATGAAGTTCAAACCAACCAAGTCGGTAAGCATGGTCATGGCGCTGGATGAGGAGCGGCAACAGTCTTTCTCTAGCAACTTTTTAATGTTTATACCATCACTTCTTCAGCTGGATGAATTAGGCGGAGTTTTAAAAACCTAACTTTAAATAAAACCGAGGGCGAGTAAGAGTTGTGCAACAGCCACATCCGTTTTTTGAAACGTTTAGTTACGTTTCTATATGCTTATAGACTTTCCCTACATTGGCTGAGCATCATCGAGGTTATTTCCTGACACTAGAAATTGCTTAATCCACTCGGAAAAGAACCTAAAAACCCATCTTAAGCGATTGATTTATATACTTTTACCTTTACAACCATCGACACGCTGGAAAAATTGTGAGTCAGTTGGAGAGTTTCCTTAAAAGCCCTATATTAGTAAAGCGCTATGGAAGACTTTAAGTTATGAAGCAATTGATATGGTATTCCGCACATAGTGCAGATAAGCCGAACAGACTTCCGTTTAGCTACAAGTTAGCGGTAATAAATTGAAATCATGCAAATCTAAACAGGCAGGTAAAAAATGAATAAACTACTTCCCCTTCTCTTAATCATAGTCGGAATAGTAGTATTTCTTGTCGGGCTTCTATTCAATATGCAAAAATGGCCTGACATGTTTTTCGGCATATACAGCGGAACATTTGTAATGGTGATTGGACTTGTATTGCTCTTCAAGAAAAGACAGAATGGCAAAACCGATAATTCATAAAGCATTAGTAACAACTGGTTGTTTAATATGGTGTGCGTCATTCTTTGGTGAGGCATTCAATGCACAACCATATTCAACAGTAGGTATTATTGTATCACCTATTCTAACAGTTACGGGTGTAATACTCTGGCTTCTATATTATAGAAATACAAGGGGATATTATCCAAAACTGAAAACTGTCCGGGATAATACCTACTCTTACGGTGGACAATTTACTTTAGGATTTGACTTTTTGATCAAACACGTTTTAGAATTTTGGACCTTATGTATCTTGTTTTGGATGGGGCTTGTTCTCCTAATGGTGTTAACTTTTAGACGTTCAGACGCATTTGAAGCGGCAAAACAATATTGTCAGACTAATCAGGAAATTCTTTCACAGACGGGGGAGATAAAATACTTTGGCGTTTTGGTGGCTGGTAATCTGTCTACAGGTGGACAAGGCGGCAAAGCTGATCTTTCATTCAGTATTGTTGGGACGAAAGGCAATTTTAGTGCTATCTCAAGGCTGACTAAGCAAAACTTGGTTTGGACAGTAGAAGAATTGGAGCTAAGATGAAAAGCATCACTACCGCTAACAACACCTATAGTGCATGAACGCACCATAGCCCAGCCCGTTAGCTGGTACTTTAATTAAGAATGCTGCGACAAATCAAAATAAAGCAAATTAACGCAATCAAAAAGCGCACAAAAGGCAATAGATTCTTAAATCCACTGCTAACAATAGCTAATTTAGCTATCTATCCAATCATTGTGATAGGTGGACTCATTATCATGCTGTTTGCAGGCCTATTGTCATTCTTCCAAAGATTAACAATGACAAAGGAAGAGAAAGAGCAAATGAAAGTTCTATTTGCTGGTGGGTCTGCAGCAGAGCAATGGACAGTCTGGAAAGAAGTTAATGGGCTTAAACTATATCAAAAGTATAATGGAGAAG
Organism: Pontibacter sp. BAB1700; assembly: GCF_000277005.1. NCBI lineage: Bacteria > Pseudomonadati > Bacteroidota > Cytophagia > Cytophagales > Hymenobacteraceae > Pontibacter > Pontibacter sp. BAB1700. The sequence goes on from NZ_AKIS01000077.1 coordinate 2,370, forward strand.
TACGCTTTGGACCTGCTTACTTCTTACTAAAAAGTGAACCGTTTATTTATGGCCTAAGCGACAAGGTATATGGCGACTGGTTCTTTCAGTATGGGGAAGGCTTGTTTCTGCAACAATGGAATTCAATTGATACTCCTAATACAAACCTGCTATTCATCAATTCTGAAACTTTAGAATTAAGCATAATTGAAAAGAATGTTCCTTCTGTCCTTTGGGAAATGGTCAAGATTGATAATAAATCAGTTCAATTGAATTGTGATACAGGCCGAGAAATATTAAAGTATAGAATTGACATTAAAAAAAGCGACAGCTAACAAAACCTATAGTGCATAAACGCACCATAGCAAAGCCGTTGGGCATAATAAACAGGGTATAAAACGTAGAGGATTTTCAACTGCAGTTAGTCTTCAAATATTATAGCAGTTAAAGCTATAGCCTCATGAAAACAACAATTGGGCGTACACTTTTCTTCTTTAAGGATGGAAGAGAAAGTCTAGTAGATTTAAATAACAGCTTCTTTCCCTTAGCAAATTTTCTCAATAGACTGTTAAGTGAAATTTACGCTGGGAAGAAGATAGAATTCTTAAATCTGGATTTCAGTACAGAAAGAACATATGAATTGTTTCCTGTATGGCCTAAGGGCGAAGGCCGTGCCGCATATGGCCATTTTCATTATTATGGTGTTATTGATATTCAATATTTTAACAAGTTGGAGGAAGGGGAACGAGCTAGGCATGTTTGGCAGCTAGCCTATCAGGCTTACGCGCAACCTCACTACAAGTAAAGAATCTGGATCTTTATGAAGCATGTGAATATGCTTACAAAAAGGGTTTAGAGAATGGGTTGAATCCTGATTACAGAATGCTAGAAGCTGATGTGGTTGTTCATGGAGAATTTTTAAAGGCTGCATTATGGGTTAACTTCGACCAAGCTTTTATGAACGCTAACTTCACTTTAGAGAAAGATGGAACCGTGATCTTTAGCAAATTTATTGATAAAGCTAGACTCGGGAGTGAATTTTTCTTAGAAATGTATAAAAAGATTGAAGTCAAGAATGACACAATAATTATCAAAGGTCATAGAGATGTAGAATATTTGCCACTCAAGATACTGATTGATACAAATACATAACCAATTAGCAGTTTCTTATAAATGTAGAAGTCTCTACATTGGATAAAATAACACTGCCCAACCCAGTTCAGCCTTAACCCTCGCTACGCTTCGGGCTTCGGCTGCACCAATCCGTTGGGTTTAATATTAGCTTAAAAATAAAATTATGTTTCTTTATGACTATTTAGTTTTCACGGTGATGAAGGCAGCACAATCCTTTTTGCCAAAAATAGCCGACGAACAGTTGGAAGACGGAACATATTGGTCTGTCAATCTTATTGCGTTGCCCTATGTTATCTCTTTAAGTTACATCATGTTGCCCGCAAACATCATCCATAGCCCAAATGAAAGGCTGAAATATCTCATATTTTCAGTTTGGTTAGTGGCAATAATCATCAACTATGGCTTAATCGTGCGCAAGAGAAGGTGGAAAAGGATTTTAGAGAGATTCGATATGTGCACGACACAAAAGAAAGAAGCATTTGCAGCTGTCACTTTAATTACCTGGGCTATAATACTAATTACATTGATATTCTGGTTTAAGATTTTTTAAAACTACTTAACCCAACCCAGTGCAGCCTTAACCCTTGCTATGCTTCGGGCTTATGCTGCACAAATCCGTTATCTTTAATTGCAGTCATAAATCAAGATGAAGAAAATCCTTTTAGTCGCTGTAGCTCTATCTTTACAATCATGCCTGTATGACCACACAGATAATATAGAAGAGCTGGGTAGTAACTATTACTATATGGGCGACGGAAGAGAATCTCAAATCTTACTAAGTAGGAATGAAAAGAGAAGTGGTGGTCAGACTGTGGTTCCTGAAGAAGTGACTCACTACGCTTTCAATTCAGAATGTATACTTGCAAGAAACATCCAAGACAGGATTAATAAAGAAATAAAATTCTGGATTATAGACAAAAGGCAAGGAACCCAACCTGTTCCGCTTGATTCTACAGAGTTTTACGAAGAGATTCAAAAGCTAAACCTGGACCTTAAACTGCATCCAAGAAAATAAGCTGAACTGAAAAACAATTTAAGATAACAAGGCACATGCTAAAGCTTCGGCTTACGCCTCGCCACAGCATGTACGAGACCGTTATTTATATCATGAAAATGAAGAGCTTAAAACCTGAAATCAGAGATATATCTGAAATAGAGTTGAAGGAGTTGGAAGGCTGGGGGATAAGGTCTTATGATGAAATAATATATAAATATGTGTCTTATGATACATTTTATAAAATCATCGAGAATGGTAGCCTCTACTATTCTACTTCAGATAAATTCAATGACCCATTTGATTCTACAAATGAATTTTTAGATTTCACTATAGATAATGAAAAGCACCTAGAAAAAATTGGTGCGGATTTTTTCTTCAAGTTTCTTTCATCTGAAGGAGGTAAGAATTCTGTTTTAACAGATGAACAAAATAATGAGCTTCTTTCTAATCTGTCATTATCATTATCAAAGACATTTGAAGAATTAAAAGGCAAAATCGGTATCTCTTGTTTTTCAAAGCACTACAATAATCAATTAATGTGGAGTCATTATGCTGATAAACATAAGGGCGTTTGCATTGGGTTTAAATTTAAAAATTTCCAAAACTACATCCAGAAGTCTGTAGGATACTTCGATTCAATAACCCCAATAAATCAACTCAACCATGAAGTACTTTCTATTTATAAGTGGTTGTTTGCAAAATCAAGAGTTTGGTCTTATGAGAATGAGATAAGGAGAATTAAGATTGACCAAACTGGATTAATACCGTTCGAAAAAGATGAGATAGTTGAACTGTACTTTGGGATTAGTTTCCTGAAGCAGATAAGGCTTCCGCCTTGAACATTTTGGATGAGAAGTATGGGACACTAAAAATAGTAAGAAACATGGTAGTAAACAGAAAAACTTTTGACATCTCTGATACTGAGTTTAGAAAAACAACATACAACAAAGTTCAGCCATAACCCTTGCTTCGCTTTGGGCTTCGGCTGCACGAGTACCGTTGTAGTGCATTGTAAATAAATGAATGAAATCAAATTAACACTTGAAGTTATCTGGAAAGACGAGCACTTGATTGAGTTGCGTGCATCTGCAAACAATGGGCGATATTCGGGAATAACAGAAGTTTACGAAGTATCTAATTCATTGCTCAAGTTTGCAAATGAACTTGATGGATTCCCTTTCAATAAAGATAGAGTATCTCATTCATGTGGAGAAAAGGATAGCTATGCTTACTTTAAAATGGACTTTTATAAAATTGGTCCAACAGGAAAATGTGGCGTGCTTATAACGATGGAAGAGAATGTAGCAACTGAATATAGAAAAGAAGAAAAAGACAAACTCTCCATGGAATTGATTGTAGAGCCAAACGCTATAGATAACTTTTGCAAGGAGTTAAAATCTCTTGCGGAAATAGAAGACGGGGTTGCTAATTTGAAAGGTATAGGAAAGTATACGAGCAACATACTTTAAAAACAACGCACTACAACAAGGTATAAACGCCAAAGCGGCCGATAGCCTCCTCGTCGTTTATACAAGACGTTATGCAGGATAAAAGTTATAGAATGGTAAAAACAGGTATACCAGCTAATACTTATTCTCTGATTCTCAAAGTAGTTGTTCTATCTCTACTACTTGGGTACTTTTTAGAAAACACTCTATTAGCGATTGGTTTGGGTATCCTTTCAGGGCTTATACTGCATGTGTGGGTTAGCTACTATGATTGCGTGGTACACTTGGATAACGGGATAGCTAAGTTCTACTTCCTAAGGCCATTCTTCTTCAAAGAAGAGCATGACCTGAAGCATCTGGACAAAGTGGAAATCATCAGAGAGGACAAGGAGAAAACCCAAAGAGAAATTTGGTGGCAGGCCGATATGCTTTTCCAGTTCAGCTATGACAAAATGATTCTCTATAAAGGTGCAACAGTTTACGAAGTAAGGTTCAGAACAAACGAGAGCGACTTAACTGAGTTGGAAGCAGCTATACGGGAATTCTTTGAAAGAAGAGAAGATGTAATTAAGAATAACCATGCATAACAAGGCACAGCTTTTATGCTTGGCTACGCCTCGCACATAGGTTGTACTAACCGAAATCTATGAGTAAAACAAGGGTTTTGCTCTAAATATTCTTCAATTTCAGTTCATAGGGCGTACCCCGTTTCACCACGGCCACGATCTGGTGGAGGAGCTTGTTTCTCACCGCATTCAGAACACTCATCTTGCTTTTGCCTTCCCCAACCTTTCGCTCGAAGTAGAGCCTGAACTCCTCGTTGAACCTGACGCTGTTCATGGCTGCCATATGGAGAATATGCTTGAGCTCTTTGTTGGCAAATTTGGACACGCCTGTTCTGCCCATCACACTCGTGCCGCTGCGGTATTCAAACGGGGCCACCCCGCAGTAGCAGGCCAGCTTCCGCCCGTCGTCCATTTTGGTGAAGCCCTGGGTATAAACCAGCAGCGAAATGGCCAGCACCTTGCCCACGCCCTTGATGCCGGTGAGCAGGTCGTACTTCCGCTTCAGCTCTTCGTCTTTGGCGATGAACTCCTGCATCTTCTCCTCCACCTGCTCCATGCTTTTCTCCAGCCCCCGGATGGCTTTCTTGTTGACCTGCTCAAGCGTTTTTCCAGAAACAGGGTCAACAGCAATAAGCTCTTTGATAGTTACTTTGATTGACTGCAGCGCCTTTAGCAGTCTACTTCTGTTTGCCTGCAGATCCTTCAAGCGCTCCAGCGTCACCCCTGACAGATTCACGCAGCGGGCCTGCTGCTGGTGAACAAGAGCGTAGCGGGCAATTCTATGGGCGTCTACTTTGTCATCCTTCCCCCTGACCATGCCGATGCTTCTTTTGATTTGCAGGGCGCTCTCCATCCACACCCGCACGTCTCTTGCCATCAGGTAGTGCACCACCTGCCGGGTGTAGAGGCCCGTGTGCTCCAGACAGCAGAGCGTGTCTGCTCCTGCCTCGCAGCCGTGCTGCTTGAGCCAGGCCTTCATTCTCCTGAAGCCCGAGGGGTTGTTGTTGAGCTTGTGGTGGTGCAACTTGCCATCACATGTTTTGATCAGGCACACATCCAGGCTGTCTTTGGAGACATCGATACCTAAAATAAAGGTTGGAGCCTGTTGCGTAAGCATAGTCTTTTCCATATCTTTTGACTGAATTATGCAAGCTGCGGATCGAAACCTTTATAATGGGCCCTCTAGTGTCCCGAAAATCTATATGACCCCTGCCTGCGGGTTTAAAAAAGAGCAACTAGTCTGAATCGGTTGTTAGGACCTGTTTCGCCTTGTTAGCGGGTAGTGCACTGGCTGCTCTGAAGGTATAAAAGCTCTACTCCTATACCTGGTAAAAGGGTGCTGCGGGTATTGGAAAAATAATATCGGGCTAATCTAAAGGTTGAGTGTCATTTCTAATTATAGAACCAAGATAAATAATGATTGCCTTTTTCGATTACGTTTTTTTTAAAGTACATAGGTTCTATAGTAAGAAGAACTACATACCTGTAGCGATGGGTATCTACTTTTTGATAGTCACTCAAATCTGCATAATATTTTCATTGGGTATCGCTTTTAATTTTGCAACGGGTGGATTGTTCTCATCTGAAAGTATGCATAAGACTATATTCTACTCTACCTATGGAGTCATAATTGGAGGGTTTGCATTTCTTAACATTAAAAGATATGCTAACTCAAAAGTAAGAAAAGCTTTAGAAGCTAAATTTCACATAAGAAGGTCTATCCCGATGTGGGTAATCTTTATGATACCCATATTCTTTCTTTCGGTAGGGCTTGCTTTGATTTTTACTTTAACTTCAGTGAAATAAAACATCACTCAACACAGTGTAGCAGTAAGGCTTGCTAACGCTGCCTCTCTGCTACACGAGTAACGTTGTATGCCACTTAAATTTATGAATGATTATAGTTTCATTGACTCAAAGCTTTTGAAGAAGGCATATTTCTCAGAATTGCGTCCAGAAGAAATTTGCTGGAAACCAAAGGATATTAAAAATGGGATTAATGACCTCACCGAAAAAGATAAGAAAATCGGTGCTATCACAATTTATTTTAAAGTAGATGACAAAGTCTATTGCCCAATGTGGGGGGATTGCTTAATACTGGAAAGTGGTAATGATAATTACCTGAAGCTACTCGATGGTATTGAACTTGATAAAGATGTTAACTACGAAATGATTTATCAGTTAATCGGCAGGTTTGCATTGGCTGTACCTAAAGACTATGATTGGTCAAAAGACAAAGCTAATTTTAAAAGTAATGTTCCAAGAGAGCTGGCAAAGTATGACCTGAATGAAATGTACTTCTGCCTAAATATTAAATAGAAAAGCATCATACAACAAAATCTATAGTGCATAAACGCACCATAGCCAAGCACGTTAGCAGTAAAGAAAAGTATGAATGGTCGATATGAATAAAGCACTTAAAGAAGAATACAAAGAAGCTTTTCTTCAAGTAAGGCAAGTTGTTAATTCTATTGACCAATGGGACTGATTGACTGGTGTGGACCTGAAGAGTATGACGCAGAAGTTTCTGAAATTCTAACCAAGCTAAGTGAATGCGGAACTGAAGAAGAAATTAAAGCTATGGTAATCCAAGTTATCACTAAATGGTTTGACGACCCAGGTAACTTAGATTTTTATAGCAATGTGGGACATGATTTGATGAAGGTTAAGAACTCCCACAGTTGGTTAAATAATGCATAAATAGAAAATCCCTATTGCTAACCCTGCACATCAACCAAGCTGTGGCTACGCCTTGCTCGCTTTATGTACGCGGCCGTTACCCTTAATTAGAAGTATGAAATCAAAAGTATTCATCAACCTGATTATTAGCTTAACTTACTTTTGGTTCTTCATCCTAATCTTTTGGAATAAATCAGGGGGTGATATAGCTACAATATTCTGTTTTGCTACTTTCTCTTTAATACACATGATTATTGTACTTGTATCAATGATAAGAAACAGAAGGAGTAAGAACTACTTTGCTCTTTTTGGATTGTTAGGTGGCCTAGCCTTAAATGTGGTTTCTTTTCATTTGCTTTCAGAATACAGATTAGACAAGCATCTGAAAGAAGGTGGGGACAGAGTGATAATTGAAGAGTACTAAAAAGGAAGAATAACTTCGGGTAACAAAGCACAGGAATCATGTTCGGCTGATGCCTCACCCGTTACCTGTACGAGTACCGTTGTGGTGCATAAGAATCAATGGAAAACATAACAAAAGGAGCTTACAAATCACCAGCAAAGAATCACGGCTTCGATTTCATTTTTGAAGGTGAAATCAGATTTGGACCTTGTTATTATAAAATAGCTCTGGATGGAGTGTTGATTCCAAACCGCATTTTCGGTTTTGAGTTTAAGTGGGATTCTGCCTCCAAGTTCTTGGCACTTCAAGAATGGTTAACAACAGACTATAAAAGTGGACCTATAACTGCCTTAACTATTATTGATTTAAATACCAGAAAACTTGCTCGAATTTCCAAAGCAGATGGAGGGTTTATAAAACCACTAAAGTTTGAGGATGAAAAAATCATCTTTGAGAAAGAGTACCTTGCAGAAGGTAAGAGGATAGAGTTTGAAGTAAATCTGAACAATATCAAGAACTGGGAAGATTGAAAATTACGACACCACAACAAGGTGTAGCAGCAAGGCTTGCTAACGCTTCGCCTCTGCTACACGAACACGTTAGCATTAAGCTTAAGTATGAATTCCGAACAGGTAGTAAAATCAATAAGAACAGAAAAACTCCAGCTGAGCCTGTGGGACAGTATATCCCATTATTGGCTAGCTATCCTATTAATCTGCATTTCCTTACCTTTTCTGTATTTTAACATGGGGTGTGCGCTGCGTGGAGATTGCGGTCCTATTCCCACTCCAATTCTGTTGTTCATGACAGTTCCATCTACACTGGGTATTGCAGTGCTATGGCTACAAAGCAGAAGACTTAGGTTCGTCTCTGTCGAGTCTGAATTGACAAGAGACGAATTGATAGCCATTGTAGCAGAAACAGGTAGAGAGCAGAACTGGACTCTTCACACAAAAGGTGACAACTTTATTGTAGCCAAGACACATCCGAGCATATTTTCAGGAAGCTGGGGAGAACATGTAACCGCTCTATTCGAAGATGGCAGAGTTCTGATAAACAGCATCTGCGATCCCGACAAAAAAAGCTCTGTGACCTCTATGGGTAGAAACAAGCGGAATGAAAAGGCACTAATTGAAAGAATAAAAAAAGCCAATGCTAACAAGGTGTATCAGTAAGGCCTGCTGTCGCAGTACCTCTGTTACACAAAACGTTGGCAGGTATACAATAACAAATGGAAATACAAACTTTAGAAATCATATTCAGCATATTATTCCTCGGATTGTTCTTGGTGCTGATTTATGTGATAGCTAGAAACCCTAAATATTTTCTCTTCGAGTTTCCTTTGGATGTATTGAAAAGTCTTGTCAAATGGCGGTCAAGTGAAGACATGAAGGCTTGGAATGAAAGAGATGATGATATTGAGTACAAAGCCAAGAGAAAGAAAAAGGTATATTTCCAGAGTGCTGACAAGTACATTTTAACATTCAGTACAGAAGAAGAGAAAGTGAAGCAATCCATCGCCAATGGTGTCGCATCATTGAAAGAATCAGCTTTATCCAACATCACATACATTAAATCTGATTACGCTTTAGTAGTTAAATTGCCTAAGCAGACTGATTTTCACCTATTTCAATATCTACTTCAGTGGCTTGACAACGAAAGTATTAGCAACGCTGGGTTTGTTAGCGGCAAGAGCACGGAATATGTTGTGTATCAAGATGAAAATTCATTGAACAATCTGATTGGAGAAACAGAAAGTGGTGCCAGATTCTCTGTTTCTCTTTATCATGACTATAAAGAATCTCAGTATTTGATGTTGGATAGAAATATTAAACTAGATAAGCTAAAGAGATTCAGAGTAATAAGTGAAATAATTAAAAGTACGACTGCCAACAAGACCTATAGTGCATAAACGCAACATAGCAGAACCGTTGAGTGCAATAGAAATCAAAGACTAAATTTAAATGAGAACAAAGCTTACCCTCCTTTTACTACTGAGCATTCTTTGCAGCTGTACCAACGCACAGCAAATCCAAAAAGCAGATTTTAACTTCAAAGTATATGCCTCTCCAGATGTCCTAAATACTAAAAAGGATTCAGTTATTGCTTTCACTAACCTCATGCTTGATAAGAAGTTTAGTGAAGCAGAGAAAATCTACCCAGAGATGTTTAAGATTGATGTATCGGTGTACATGAACGAAGGGCCTGGGTACGAACCGTATTTGGGGTATCTTGGTGAATTCGTTATTGACTATGATAATACCTATTCAAATTTGGCGCTGGCAACATTTCTAGAGCAAAAGTATAATGCCCTTGATAATGTGTATGACATGTTATTGAGAGCAAGCTTGAATATGGACCCTTCGAATGTGGCGGCTATGTTTCTGTTGGCTAAGCTACGGTACGAGCATGACATTACTGACGATGCTTACTTTCTGGTGCAGCACATGATGAAACTTGAACCTGAGAATAAGAAGATTAGCCAGTTGCACACTTGGTTTAAAAACAATCATGCACCATTAGGAAATAACCTGCCGAGCCTTAAGGAGTTTGTCGAACAAGAAGTATACTATAGAGAACTAGATTAAGAACTACAGCACACAACACAGTTCATAATTTATGCTTCGGCTATGCCTCGCACACATTATAGCACAAACACGTTGGCATACATACACATTTGATAAAAATGAAAAAAACAGAAATAGTACTTGGAGCAATTGCTGTGGTAGCTCTAATACTCAATTTACTATTCGTTCCAGGCAGTAGCATTTTGACAGTAATATCCTTATCAGCAATTTCGGTACTTTACATGTACTTGAGTTTTGCACTTTTCAACGGCGTACGCCTACGCTACATTTTCAAGAAAAACTCCTATAAAGGTATTAGCACTATGCGAATTATAGGCGCTGTACTGACAGGGCTTGCTCTTTCAATAACACTCATTGGACTACTTTTCAAATTCCAGGATTGGCCTGGTGCAACCATAAATTTAGGTGTTGGACTGTTTGGGCTCGTGATTGCCTTAATAGTTGGAGCAGTGAAGTACTCTAAGTCAAAATCGGACTACTACACAAAAATATTTAAGCGCATCGCTGTTTACGGTGGACTTGGACTTATTATGTTACTCCTTCCAAAAGAGGCCTGGTTAGAATTCAGGTACCGAAATCACCCGGAATATGTTAAAGCAGTTAAAAAAGCGATGGCGGAATCGGACAACCAAGAATTATGGGACAAAGCGGAAGAAGAACGACAAAAAATGAATGTAGAAAAATGAAAAGCACATGTGCCAACACGGCATTTAGCTTATGGCGGGGAAAGTGCTTAAAATAAAGTCATCGGCTCTCAGTTCAGTACTTCTCGAGCAGACAGTATAATACCTTTAAATCGCCACAAGCCAAATGCGAGACCGTTAACTATTATAAAATTCAAAAGATTGAATAAACTTATACTAATACTTGCTGTATTTTCAACTTCATGCAGCTCTAGAATATACAACCAAGCACCTCTCAAAACTTATTTAGAAACCGAAACATTAGGAGTTAATTATCAGGAAGCTTTAGTACGGACGCTGGAAAAGAAAAATATTAAAGATGACACGCTCCATTTTGATTTCACTTACTGGGGTGGCTGGAAAGATTCTAAATTTTACTCCGACAGTGATACCATCTTCATCACAGATAACGGCGTGGAGCAGGAATTCATATACTGGATCAGTGAAGGAGATACTACAGTGCTGGACATTTACAAGCAGTTCAACCCTGGCACTTATGACGAGGACTATAAAGCTGGAAACAAGGGGAAGGTAAATGTGGTAATTCCCCAAGTGTATGAGCTTGCCAATGTGATGGTGGCACTCACAGACAACGCACAGCGCAACTGGGTAAATAAGGATACGGAGTACTACAAACGTGTTCTAGTATACTTTGCACCTTACAGGAACCACCCAGCCATTAAGGAATTGAATGCTAAACTATCTACAGGCACTTATCTCAACTTTAGGGAAAACAGTGCAGCTTATGTATTTGACGGGCAAAAGATAGTTAAATCCAGCACATATGCTGGATTTAGGGCAAGGGACCAGTTCAAAAAGCTATTGCCGTTAATTCAAAACTTTGCCATTGCAAGCAGTTTTCTTTCCTTCTATCAAAATGAAAAGCCCTTTTATGATAGGTTGGAGTCGCTCGAGCATGAAAGAGCCCAGGTGAAAGAAGCCTGGGACTGGCTGCAAGGCCAATTCCCCGACAAGGTGGACTCCTATCGAATTATCATGAGCCCCCTGGCAGGTGCCTCACACAGTATCCGCCTTTTTGAAAACAACGGCTTCAAAGAGAATATTATCTTCATGTCTGCCCCTTCTTTGGTAAGCAAAGATTCAGTGAGCCAAGGTATAGCAGATGCTCTAACTTTGAGAAGGGCGTTCACTGAAATGGACCACAACTACGTTAACCCTGTATCTGACAACTATGTTGATGCTATAAATGAAGCAATGGCAGATTTAGGTAAGTGGAACACAAAAGGCAGCTATAAAAGCCCCTACGAAACGTTCAATGAGTATATGACGTGGGCTGTTTTTGGTCTTTTTGTTTATGACAGGTTTGGAGAAAGCGACTATGAAAAGGTAATGCTTCAGCCAATAAACTTCATGGAGAAAAACAGGGGTTTCGTAAAATTCAGTGCTTTCAACAAGCACCTGTTGGAGCTGTTCCGGAAGTATGATGGCAAAAAGAAGGTGCCTGAGCTATATCCTGAAATGCTGGAGTGGGTGAAAAAGGAGAATTGCAGTAGCTAACCCGTAAATATTTCCTGCTACGGTCAATTGCCTCGCACGCAGAATGTGCAAGCCCGTTACCCTCTTTATCAAAGTCAAATTATTCTGGATCTTAGGCGGCCCATTACACACTCATTTTCATTACCTTAATGGATGCTTTGACGCTTTGCAATAACTCTTCAGGTATAGCAAGGCTGCTTCTGAGAACTAAACCAATCTAAACCACAAAAAAGCCAACCCCTATGGACGAGATCAAAAAAGAAGACATCAAACAAGAAGTGTTTGAACTGTACGATGACTATGCCCACGACCGCATCAACCGGCGGGATTTCATGCAGAAGCTCTCGATCTATGCGGTAGGAGGCCTTACGGTGGCTTCACTCGCCAGTTTTCTGATGCCGGATTACAAGAACAAAGTTCAACTGGCAGCTGACGATCCGCGCATTATATCGGAGTACATTACCTATCAGTCGCCTAAAGGTGGAGGACCAATAAGGGCGCTGTTGTCGATGCCGGCTGATGCGAAGAGCCGGCTCGGGGGTGTAGTAGTCGTACATGAAAACCGGGGACTGAATCCGCATATAGAGGATGTGGCCCGAAGAGCTGCACTGGCTGGATTCATCTCACTTGCTCCTGATGCGCTCACGCCCCTCGGAGGCTACCCCGGCACGGATGATGAAGGCCGCACGCTGCAAAGCCAGCGCGACCGCAACGAAATGCTCGAGGACTTTATAGCAGCACACGACTACCTCAAGAACCACAAAAACTGCAACGGCAAAGTTGGTGTGGTAGGCTTCTGCTTCGGCGGCTGGATCTCGAACATGATGGCCGTGCGTATACCTGACCTGGCAGCAGCAGTTCCGTTTTACGGAGGGCAGGCGCCGGTCGAGGATGTGCCACAATTACAGGCTCCCCTCCTGCTGCACTACGCTGAGCACGATACCCGCGTAAACGAAGGCTGGCCGGCTTACGAAGAGGCTTTGAAGAAACACGATAAGGAATACACCGCACACTTTTACCCGGGCACCAACCACGGCTTCCACAACGACACCACGCCCCGCTACGACAAGGCAGCTGCCGAACTCGCCTGGCAGCGTACTGTTGACTTCTTTAAGCAGCACCTGAACTGACAGCGTCATATAAAAGCTATACCTGCATCAGCCACATGATCAACTTCAAACTACGCCCCTGGACCATGGAGGACCTGGACAGTCTGGTGAAGTATGCTGACAACTTCAACATCGCCCGAAACATGGCGGACATTTTCCCGCATCCCTATACCCGTGAAAAAGGACAGGCATTTCTGGAGATGGCGACAAAGGGAAACCCACCGCATATCCTCGCGATAGAGGTGGAAGGCGAGGCTGCCGGAGGTATAGGCATACACCCGCAGCAGGACATTTACCGGAAAAACGCGGAGATGGGCTACTGGCTGGCAGAGTCCCACTGGGGCAAAGGCATCGTAACGAAGCTATACGCCAGATGGTGGACTATGGCTTTGCCAATTGGGACATCAACCGCATTTTCGCCCGCCCTTTCGGGTATAACATCGCCTCGCAGCGGGCACTCGAGAAAGCTGGTTTTGTGCTGGAGGCGAAGCTGGAGAAGACTTTCTACAAGAATGGGGAGTATCAGGATGAGCTGATCTACGCGGTAAGGCGGCCTGCGTAATGGCATAGGTATAATGTAAGGCAACTAGCGGAAAAAGCATAACAGACTTATGCATTAATAGCTAGATATCTATGCTTTAATAGTTATATTTACCCCAGTATCACCTACTCTTTTTCAGCATATGAGAACAACTTTACTGCTGCTAACCTTTTTTTTCTTCGCATGCATCCAAACTAATGCCCAAATAGCCCACTTTGAGCTTTATCAAAAAGTAGGGGTAACTGTAGGCTTAGAAAACGACATCGCGGTAGACTCCGAGGGAAACATTTACCTACCTCATCAAAAGTTGCAAAAGTTTACCCCTGAAGGCAAGGTTATTCATAAGGATCCCTTATGCGACATAGATTTCAGGGGTTATAATAGCTATAGAATAGCTTTCGACGCAAAAGGCAATCTATATGCACTCAGCTATTCCGTCTCAAAACTTTCTAAATACAACAAAGAGGGGGAGCTGCTTTTTGAGATCGGAACGGAGGGGGAAAGTCCGGGTCAATTCAGCTATCCAAATAATATTAAAGTAAATTCCAAGGAAGAAATTTTTGTAGCTGATAGCGGAAATGGACGAATTCAAAAGTTTGACAAGGAGGGGAATTTCCTGCAGGAAATAACGCTTGTCACCGGCAGCATTAGCCTGGATGCACACGACAATTTATTCGCGCTTGACGTTCCAAATAAAAGAATCATCAAGTACTCTCCCCAGGGTGAGCAGTTACTTGTATTTGGTCACAGCGAGGATGCCGGCACCAGGCTGAATGGTCCGGTTCAGCTTGACGTAGACAAAAAAACGGGGCAAGTGTATGTGTTTGACAATCGAATAAATGGTTATGGTTACAAAGGCTTCCTTGTATTTGACGCGAACGGAAACTATGAAACTAAATCTATTCTGGATTCAGGACCCGGACGCTTAATGGGATCAAGTCATTTGATAGCCGTTAACCACGAAGGCAATATCCTGATAGTTGATCAAAGCCATCAAATCGGCAACAGTCAAATATTTCTTTATGACAAAAAAGGGCAATACCTCGACTCGTGGGGAAGGAAATGGTCACCAAAGGAAATTACACTGGATGAAGATGACAACATTTACATTATAAACTCTTCCGGTAAGGTAACTAAGTTCGATCATGAGGGTGAGGTTGTCATGGAATTTGGATACGCAGAGTCGGGTTGGAGCATGTCAGCTCCCAGTGCCATTTCCGTTGACATCTTTGGAAATATCTACGTCCTCAATAGTTACAAACACGGGAACGCTGGCAATGCCATCTTCAAGTTTAACAGCAAAGGACAATTTCAGCAGCGCTTCACTGATTTTGGCGATGCAAATTCGGAAAACTATTTTACTGACCTTGCACATGACGCTGCAGGGAATATGTATGTGACGGACTATTACAGCGGAGTAGTCCGCAAAATAAGCCCCCAGGGGAAATTCATCACAAAAATTGCCAGTAGGGGTCCAGGTCCAGGCCAACTTTGGGTGCCCCAGGCTGTCGCTGTCGACCTGCTTGGAATTATTCATGTACTCGATTACAAGGGAACACGCATTCAGCAATTTGATGCCAACGGTAAATTCATCCGTGAGTTTGGTAAGTACAGTTCTAGCTATATATCATGGGATGTGGACAGTGATCTTGCACTGGATGGCAAAGGCAACATATACGTAGCCTCGAACATTTCAGGACTTTTCGAAATTTATAATTCTAAAGGGGAGCTTCTGCATCAAGAGAAAAGAAGCTTGGATTATGTTTCGGCTAACAGAAGCGGTTCCCGGCTGATTTTGGGAGGTCGTTATGCCAACACTTTTTCTATTTATCAATCTTCTACTTACCAGGAACCTCAAAGCATTATTAGAGGATTTGTGTATCATGACGCAAACAGCAATTGTACCCTGGATACGTCTGATCAGACGCTTTCTGGTATCGTAGTGCAGGCCATGCCAGGCCCGGTTTATGCGGTAACGGGACCTGATGGAAGCTATCAACTTAAAGTTGATCCGGGCGATTATTCGCTTCAGACTATCCTGCCAGAACAAATTGGCAGACAAATAAGCGCTACCTGTCCTCAGCCTGGGCAACTTAAAAACGTAACTATCACCAAAGCAGGCGAAATCGTCGATGCCATAGACTTCGGTAACCGCGTCACCCTCTCCCCCTACCTCTCCGTCAGCGTCTCCTCCACCCGCCGTCGCCGCTGCTTCGAGAGCACCACCACCGTACGCTACGAAAACGCCGGCTTCGCCACCGCCCCCGACGCAAAGGTATACCTGCAGCTGCCCAGGGAAGTCGAGTTGTTGTCTGCCGACAAGCCCTACACCCTGCTGCCAGACGGCTCCTACGAGTTCTCCGTGGGCGACCTGGCGGCCGGCCAGTCAGGCACTATCACCATCGAGGACCTGGTCACCTGCGGCGACGAGTCGGTGCGGGGCCTCACGGTCTGCACCCGCGCCTGGATCACGCCCTCCAACAATAAACCGGCCGAGCCGACGCCAACGGTTACCATCACCGGACGCTGCAACGCCGAGACGGGCATGGTCCGCTTCGTGCTGCGCAACACGGGCACTGGTGACATGACCGATCCGGGTCTCTTCCGCAAGTACGCCAACGGGGAATTGGCCTCGGTGGAGCAGTTCCGCCTGGCCGCCGGCGACAGCCTGGTGCTCTGGGTGCCCTCCATGGGCTATACCTGGCGCCTGGAGGCAGACCAGCCCGCCGGCAACGGCGACAACACAGCAGCCAGTGTCACCATCGAGGGCTGTCCGGGTGCGGAGGCCAGCTCCGTGAGCACCGGACAAGTCAACCTATT